>DSDH01000303.1 GCA_011055475.1 Phycisphaerales bacterium
CGAGGACTTCCCAAGCTTCACAATAGCCAACACTTAGAGCAAAAAACCATCGGAAATTGGAGTGGATTTTTATCATAGGAGATCTGCATGACCGGATGATGTTCAATAATCGCTTTATGGCATGCAGAATCACTTTTGCACCAGGAATACTCATTATACTCCTCGCTTTGCAGCCTTAACCGGCTTCTCCGCCTTCAACCGCCCAAAATAGGCACGGACATATACATTTTATACGAAGGGAATATGGTCACACAAGCTGCAAGGCAGGAAAATTCTTATGTTAGGTGTGCTCCGTAGGCTTCGTTGGTTTCAATCCCGCCCTTCATCCTGGAGGTCCTCGCGGGGAATGGCAGGCCGACGAGGGTTGAGGGTCAGTTCTGTCACACACCGGGTCATGGCTGCTGCCGGCACCAGATCGGGTCCAGCGGCTCGATGCCCCAGGCCGCGGCGGCCGACACGAGCGTCGCGGCGTCGAAGGTGACGACGTAGTCCATCCCCAAATCGAAGGCCTGCCGGGCCTCCTCCGGCCGGTTCGCCCCCAGGAAAAACACCTTCAACCCGGCCTCCTTGGCGGCCTTGATGAACGGCGTCAGGCTCTCGCCCAGCGGCCCGTGCAGTTGCAGCATATCCGCCCCAAAGGCGATCGCCCCGTTGACGTACTCCCAACTGTTCCGCTGGGCGTCCAAATAGCAGATCTTGATGTCGGGGGCCACCTGCCGCGCGGCCTCGGCGGCCACGCGACGGCAACCCAGGATCACCTGGTGCACCCGATCGCGCTCCACGGCGATCTGGGCGATCTGACGGCCGATGTCCGGCCCCCCCGCCGTATCGACCACGACCCATATATTCACCGGCACGGCCTCCAGGACCTCCCCCAGCGTCGGCACCCGCGTCCCGGCGAAGCTGGGGTCCACGCGACCGCCGGCATCCAACCGCTTGATCTCAGCCAGCGTCAGGTCGGCCACCTTGCCCTTGCCATCGGTCGTGTAGTCCACCTCCAGGGGCCGCATCGCCACCAAGTGGCCGTCCTTGGTCGGCAGCACGCTGAACTTGATCAGATGCGCCCCCACCTTGGCCGCGTTCAGGAAACCGGGCAGGGTGTTCTCCGGATGGGTCGCCGGCGTGCCATAACGGGCACAGATGCCCCGCTCGGGCATCGATGGCCGCAGGCTCAGGGCCTTGTCCAGCCCCTTCTGCATCGTCCGGCTCAGGGGGTCATCGGGCCGCAGCTTCCCATACAGCCACAGGCCCCCGGCCGCCAGCACCAACACCGCCACGATCACCCAGAACCGTCTCATGACCCCTTCCCGTAGGCCTGCCGCGGATCGTAGACCTTCTCGGCGAGGACCTCCAACTGATCGGTCGTACCGGGCCGAACGGCACGGTAGAAACAGGACTGATAGCCCACGTGGCACTGGCCCTGGTCCACGCGGACCTTGAGCAGCAGGCAATCCTGGTCGCAGTCGACGAGCACCTGTTCGACCTTCTGCACATGGCCGGACTGTTCGCCCTTCTTCCAGAGCTTGTTCCGCGACCGGCTGAAAAAGACCGCCCGGCCCGTCTCCAGCGTCAACCGCAGGGCCTCGGCGTTCATGTAGGCCACCATGAGAACCTGCCCGGTCTCGGCGTCCTGGCTGATCGCGGTGATCAGACCGCGGTCATCGAACCGTGGCGTAAAGTCTTGTCCTTCTTCGATTTGCTTGTTTCCGCCCAAGGCCGCCTCCACATCACGTGTTGACCGGTTCATCCTGTATGATGCCGTGCAGAATAGCTTGCCACGGGCGCGGCGGCAAGGTATGATCGTCAAAAACGGCAGGGAAGGCGACGGGATTGGCTCAAAGCACGAAGCGAAGAGGTCATATCGGTACGATCCTGCGGATAGGCGTCGCCTGCGGAGCGGTGGCGCTGCTTGGGGTCTTCTGGGATTGGCCGGCCGTCTTCGATGCCCTGAGCCGCATGAAACTCGCCAATCTGCTGCTGGCCGTCGTCCTGTTCGCCAGCGGCGGCGTCTTCATGGGCCTGCGGTGGTATGCCCTGCTACGTGCGCAACAGGTGGATGTCCGCCCCATTACCTGCATTCGGATTACCTACCTCGGCATGTTCTACAACAACGTCCTCATGGGGTCCGTCGGGGGCGACTTTCTGCGAATGTGGTACATCGCCCAGCACACCCACCGTCGTCTGGAAGCGGTGACCAGCGTCCTTGTGGACCGCGCCCTGGGACTGGGTATCCTGGTGGCCGTGGCCGCGGTCGCCTGGCGGTACATCCCCCCCGGCGAGTGGCACTTGAGGCTCTCGTTCGGTCCGGCCCTGGGCCGGATACTGCGGGAAGACTGGCCATGGGCACTGGCTACCCTGGCGCTGCTGGCCGCCGGCTTGGCGGGCGTGCTCGCCTGGCCACGCAGTCGCCGGGTCGTGTCCCGGGCATGGCACGCCGTCGCCTCGCGGGCAGCCCGGTTCGGTCTCTCGCTGAAACGCTACGCCCACCACCCCCTGAGCCTCGTTTTGGGCGTGGCCCTGACGCTCGTGTCCCAGAGCGTGTCGATCATCGGCTTCTACCTGCTGGGCCGCTCCATGGAGATCCCCCTGGGTCTGGCGCATTATTTCGTCTTTTTCCCCGTGGGCTGGGTCATCGGGGCCCTGCCGATCAGTATCGGCGGAACCGGCGTTGTTGAAGGCGGGCTCTACTGGCTGTTCACGGACATCGGAAGGGCCGAGAAAGGGGCGGCGGCCGCCCTGGCGATCTGCCAGCGCTTCGTCTTGCTGCTCGGATCGATGCCCGGACTGGCCGTCCACCTGTTGGGCGGGCACCTGCCGAAGCTCCCGGAGCGGGGGGAGTTTTTTGTTGACGCCGGTCAGACCGAGGGATAGGCTTGATTTGTCGCGAATGCGACGGGAACCGAAACAAACGCGCCGAAGCGTGTTGTAACGATATGCACAGTGGTTCGGGGACTGTGGGAAGCCCAGATGCAGGCTTTCAAAAACTTCAGGATCTACTTCCTGCGCGGGATGGCGGCGCTGCTTCCCACGATCCTCACCATTTGGATTTTTGTCCAGTGTTACATCTTTGTGCAAGAAAAGATCAGTGTTCACATCAACCGGGGGGTGGTGCGGTTGGTCGTGGCGGTCGTGGACTGGTACCCCCCCATCACGAACGAGCAGAAGCGGGCCTACGCGATTCGGCAGGAGCCGGCTCTTCAGAACGACCCACGGGCGCTGGCCCGGCGACTGGACGACCCGGACATCATCCGGGGCACCCGCATCGAAGTCGCCGAGAAGTACTGGGTGACCGGCCGGGGGCAGATCGCCGGTATCATCATCGCCATCATCGGGGTGGTTTTCATCGGGGCCTTTCTCTACAGCGTCATGGGGCGCACGATGTATCGTCTGTTCGAGAATGCCCTGATGCAATTGCCGCTGGTCCGAAAGGTCTATCCCTACATCAAGCAGATCACCGATTTCATCCTGGCCAACCGGCAGATTTCCTTTACGAAGGTGATCGCCCTGCAGTACCCCCGCAAGGGCACCTGGTCGATCGGGCTGGTGACCGGCTCCGGACTGGCGAAGATCGGTCAGGCCGTCGACAAGGAGTTCTTGACGGTGTTCGTTCCGACGTCCCCTACCCCCTTTACGGGATACGTGATTATTACGCCAAAGGAGGATACTATCGAACTGGACATGACCATCGAGGAGGCCTTGCGGTTCACGATCAGCGGAGGCGTGATCAGTCCGGCCCAGCGGGAGGCGTTTCGAACGCTGGCGAACAAGGCCTCGGAGTAAGTCGTATTATTATGGATGATAATATCGTCTATTCGAAGGAGTGAGCCATGCTGTTGACGATGACCGGCAAACACGTGGAAATCACCGACGCGATCCGAGCCCATGTACAGGAGAAGGTGGACAAGCTGCCGCGTTATTTCGACGGCCTCAGCCAGGTGGAGGTCATGATTGACGGCTCCGAAGGGGGCCGGCCCAGTGTGGAGATCATTGCCAGGGGCGAACACAGCGTGCTGTTCGTCGCCAAGGAAATCGGGGAGGAAATGTACGCCTGTATCGACGTCGCGGTCCACAAGCTGGAGCGGCAGCTTCGACGCAAGAAGGATAAGCAGCGGAACAACAAGCACACGGCCGGCGTCGGCGAGCAAGCGGCCGAATTGAACCTGGGTCTGGAGGTTGGCTCGGAGCCCGGCTCGGAGGCCGAGCCCCGCAAGGAAGACGTGGCCTGACGCCGCGGATGGCGCCGCAGGCCGGGGGGATCAATGAAATTGGTGAGGGACACAGGATGAAGCTGTCTGATATTGTCTGTTTCGATGCAGTGATTCCCCAGTTGGAGGCCGACAATCGTGACGGCGCCATCGCTGAGCTTGTTGAGGCGCTGCACCGCGCCGGCAAGCTCGGCTCCGTTGACCCAAAGCAGATCACGCGGGCGGTGGTCCGCCGGGAAAAGGAAGCCAGTACCGGCATCGGCAAGGGCGTGGCGGTTCCCCACGTCAAACACGCGGGCATCCCCCAACCGGTGGCCGCGGTCGGGCGGTCCGAAAAGGGCATCGACTTCGCCTCGCTGGATAAACAACCGGTTTACTCCGTGATCCTGCTGCTCAGCCCCGCCGACGACGCCGACCGGCACCTGCAAGCGATGGAAGCGATTTTCGAGAACCTTAACCAGGACGACTTCCGACGGTTCCTCCGCCAGTCGCAGACGGCCGAGCAGATTCGTGAGACGATTTTGGACGCCGACGAAGGAGCCGGTTCCTGACGGAATCCGTCGGTTGTGTCAAGGCCGCCACGGTGGCGGGATCTGCGCCGCTTCGCCGGGCGCGAGGACGTGTGGAGAGATCGGGAGTGAAGGACGGCGCGCACGAAGTGACGGTTGAGATCAAAAACGCGGATGGTCTGCACATGCGGCCGGCCATGCACTTCGTCGACGTCGCCAGCACCTTCAAGTCCGACATCCAGGTCACCCACGGCGACACCACCGCCGACGCCAAGAGCATCATGCAGATGACGATGCTGGCCGCGGCGTGCGGGGCCCATCTGACTATTCGGGCGCGGGGACCGGACGCCGCCCAGGCGATCGAAGTCCTCCGCGAGGTGGTCGAACAAGGGCTCTCCGGAGAACCGTCCCAGGCCGCCGACGAGCGCGGGGACGGTTGAGAGACGCCATGGAGATACGCAAGGGCATTCCGGTTTCGCCGGGCATCGCCATCGCCGAGGCGGTGGTGCTCGACAGCAAGGACTGGCGCATTCCCCGCCGCGCGATTCTGCCCTCCCAGCGCGACGCCGAGGTGCAGCGCGTGCATCAGGCCTTTACCGACGCCCTGAAGACCCTGGACACCATTGAGGATCGCCAGACCGTCGACGCCCGCTCCATCAAGGACATCTTCGCCGTGCATCGCCGTTTCCTGCAGGACAGCAGCCTGCGGCGCCGCATCACGCAGTACATCACGGACGAACTGGTCACCGCCGAATATGCGGTCTCGACGATCCTGCGCGACGTCGCCATGCACTTCGCCTCGTTCAAGGACCGCTACATCCGGGAGCGCGCCGCCGACATCTACGACATTCAACGCCGCCTCCTGGAGCAACTTGTCGGCCGGGTCACCGCTGAGGTGGAGCATCTGGAGCGAGAGGTCGTCGTCATCGCCCACGATCTGACCCCGACGCAGACGGCCTCGTTCAACAAGACCTACGTGCGGGGTTTCGCCACGGACGCCGGCGGGCGCACCAGCCACACCGCCATCGTCGCCCGGTCGCTGGGGATTCCGGCGGTCGTCGCGCTGGAGGATATCACCTCGCACGTCACCACGGAGAGCACCGTCATCATCGACGGCAACCGGGGCGTGGTGGTCGTGGACCCGGACGAAGCCACGATTCAGGAATACCGGGACTATGCCGAACGACTGCACCGGTTTGAGACGCGGCTCGTGGCCCTGCGCGACGAGCCGGCCGTCACGCGCGACGGCGTGCATCTGACCTTGCTGGGAAATATCGAATTCCCCGAAGAGGCGGCCCTGGTCAAAGAGCGGGGCGGCGAGGGGATCGGCCTGTACCGCACGGAATTTCTGTATCTCTATGGCGGCACCGAACCGACCGAAGAGGATCACTACCACGCGTATGCCCAAGCCGTGCAGGCCTTTCCCGACCGGCCGGTCGTGATTCGCACGATGGACCTCGGCGCCGACAAGGTGCCGTCGACTCAGCGGCCCTACCGCGAGCCGAACCCCGTCCTGGGACTGCGGTCGATCCGCTACTGTCTGCACCATCTGTCGCTCTTCAAGACGCAACTGCGGGCGATCCTCCGGGCCTCCGTCCTGGGTGACGTGCACATCATGTTCCCTCTTATCACAAATCTCCAGGAGCTCCGGCAGGCACGAATGATCCTACGCGACGTGATGGAGGACCTGGACGAAGAGGCCGTCTCCTACAACCCCAGCATGCCCGTGGGCATCATGGTCGAAACGCCGAGCGCCGCCCTGACCGCCTCGATGCTGGCGATGCACTGCGATTTCTTCAGCATCGGCACGAACGACCTGATCCAGTACACCCTGGCCGTGGATCGCGCCAACGAGTACGTGTCGTCGCTGTATTCCTTCGCCGACCCGGCGGTGCTGGGCTTGTTGCGTCACGTCATCCACGACGCCAACAAGGCCAAGATCGGCCTGACGGTCTGCGGCGAGATCGCCTCCGAGCCGGAGTACATCATGCTCCTGCTGGGCATGGGCGTGCGCACCCTGTCGCTGGCTCCGCCGATGCTGCCGGAGGTCAAACAGATCGTGCGGTCCGTCACGATCGAGGACTGTAATGACGTGGCGCGACGGGTCACGGCGATGGAGGCCCAGCGCCAGATCAAGAACTTCGTGCGGGCCGCGGCCGCCAAGATCCTGCCGGAGGCCTTTTGATGGTGCTGCCGGCCCCACACACGACAGGGCTTATACGGTGGTCACCGATCGCCGTCGCCGGGGAGGCAGGCCCATGGTGACCCAGACGCTGGTGTTGCGATTTCGGATCGAGGGACGCCTCGTGTGGCTCAGCCACCGCGAAACGACCGCGCTCTGGCAGCGCGCCCTGGTTCGAGCGGGCGTGCCTCTGGTCTACAGCGAGGGGTTCAGCCCGCACCCGCGCCTGAGTCTGCCGCTGCCGCGAAGCGTCGGGCTGGCCGCGGCCGATGAGCTGCTCTGCGCCCGGGTTGAGGGCCTGGAGTCCGGGGCCTCAGAACCCCTCCGAAAGACGCTTGAGCGTGAGCTGCCGGAGGGGTGCACCCTCACGGGGATGGAGGTCGCCGCGGGCCGTGTCGCGTTTGAGGCGGTGGCGGCCGACTACGCGATCTCCCTGAGGCCCGCCGTCCCGCGCGAACGGACCCGGCAGGCGGTCGAACGCCTGCGGGAACACGTGGCTCGATCCGAGCCGATCCCGGTTCTGCGGAGTACGCCCGGCAAGGGGCGGCCCCGCGAGCGCGACGTGTCGCCGTTCATGGCCTCGGTAGCGTGGGCGCCGGACCATATCGAGATAACCTGCCGCATCAGCCCCCAGGGAACGGTGCGGCTCGATGAAATCTTGGACCTACTGGAACTGACACCCGCGGACCTGTCCGGCCCGGCCGTACGGACGCGCGTGCAGTGGATACGTAAGGATAAATCAGGCAACAACGGATGACCACAATGTCACGAGAAATGCTCGTTAATGTTACCGAAGACCAGGAGTGCCGCGTGGCCGTGGTCGAGAACGGATCGCTCGAGGAACTGTACATCGAGCGGGCCAGTCTCGTCAGCCACGTGGGGAATATCTACAAGGGAAAAATCGTCAATATCGAGCCGGCCATCCAGGCGGCCTTCATCGACTTCGGCGTGCAGCGTAACGGCTTCCTGCACATCAGTGATTTGCACCCTCGCTATTTCAAGGGCAAGAAGGAATCCGTTGAGAAGATCGGCCAGCGCCGCAGCCTGCGCAGTCGGCCCCAGGTGCAGAAGTGCCTTCGCAAGGGCCAGGAGGTCGTCGTACAGGTCACCAAGGAAGGCATCAACACCAAGGGCCCGACCTTGACCACGTATATCTCGCTGCCCGGCAAGTACCTCGTGCTGATGCCGTGGATGTTCCGCATCGGGGTCTCGCAGAAGATCGCCGATGAGGCCGAGCGCCGTCGCCTTCGCGAGGCCGTGGAGGAGCAGGAAATGCCGCCGGACTGCGGCCTGATCGTGCGCACGGCCGCCGAAGGCGCCACCAAGCGCGACCTGCAGAACGATCTGTCCTATCTCAAGCGGCTGTGGAGCGCGATCCGAAAACGTATGGAGGCGGAAACCGCCCCGGCCGAACTGTACCAAGAGTCCGACCTGGTGATCCGCACGGTGCGGGACGTCTTCACGAGCGCCGTGCGCCGCATCGTATGCGACAACGAGACCGTGACCAAGCGGATTCGCGACTTCCTGGGGATCGTCCAGCCGCGTCTGCGACGCCGTGCGACCTACTATGACGGCAAGCTGCCGCTGTTCCACAAGTACCACATCGAAGACGAGATCACCCGCATTCAATCCAGCCGCGTCGAGCTCAAGAGCGGCGGCTCGCTCGTCATCGAGCAGACCGAGGCCCTCGTGGCCATCGACGTCAACAGCGGCAAGTATCGCAAGCAGGACAACGCCGAACAGACTGCGCTCAAGATCAACCTGGAGGCGGCCAAGGAGATTGTCCGCCAGTTGAAGCTGCGCGACCTGGGCGGGCTGATTATCTGCGACTTCATCGACATGCGCGACGCCAAGAACCGCCGCGCCGTGGAGAAGGCCTTCCGCGATGCGCTGCGCAACGACCGCGCCCGGTCGCGGGTGCTGCGCATGAGCGCCTTCGGACTCATCGAACTGACCCGCCAGCGGGTGCGGCCGAGCCTGCAGTCCAGCACGTACCTGCCATGTCCGCATTGCGAGGGACGGGGCGTGGTTAAGAGTCTCGAAAGCCAAGCCATTGAAATCCTTCGCTTGCTCAACGCCGCCGCGGCCCACAACGACGTTCAGCGGGTCGAGATCAGCGTCGCCCCCGAAGTCGCTGAATTCCTCCAAAACGCCCGCCGCGCCACCATCGCCCGGCTGGAAGCGGAGAGCGGAAGGGCCATTCTGATCCAGGCGGATCGCAACCGGACCGGGCCGGGCTGGGACGTGGTCGGCTACAACAAACGGGGCACCGCTGTGCCGCTGTGAGGCGGCCGCGGGATGGTTCGCGGTTGACGCTGCCGGCCGCAGGCCTCATACTGTCCGCAGTGATGCGTCCGAGCCGCAGCCCATAGGGCTTGTCGTCTCGACGCGGATGCCCTGATGACCGCGACCATCGCCGGAACCGGCGAACAGGAAGCCCATGACCGTGAACAAGCAGATCAACCCGCTGGACCGAACCGTTGACCGGGACTTCGCCCGTCAGGTCATCGCCGCCGAGGCCCAGGCGATTCAATCGCTTTTGCATCGCATCGGGGATGCGTTCGATGCGGCGGTGCGAATGATCCTGGACAACACGGGCTGTGTGATCGTCACGGGGATCGGCAAGGCCGGGATCATCGGCAAGAAGATCAGCGGCACCCTGGCTTCGACGGGGACGCCCAGCCACTTCTTGCACCCCGCCGAGGCGGTTCACGGCGACCTCGGCCGCGTGCAGGACAGCGACATCGTCCTGGCCCTGAGCCACAGCGGCGAAAGCGATGAGATTCTCCGGCTGATCAATCCCATCAAGCAGCGACAGCTCCGTCTGATCGCCCTGACGGGGCGAGGCGACTCGCGGCTGGCCCGCCACAGCGACGTCGTTCTCGACATCGGCCCGCAGACCGAGGCCTGCCCGCTGGGCATCGCGCCGAGCGTCTCCACCACGTGCATGCTGGCCCTGGGCGATGCGCTGGCCTTGACGATCATGAAGGCCCGCCGGTTCGGGCCGGAAGACTACGCCCGCTATCACCCGGCCGGGGCGCTGGGGGCCCGGCTCATGACGGTCGGCCAGAGCATGATGTTCCAACCGGGCGAACCGCTGCCCGTGGCGATTGCGAGCGACAGCATCGCGCAGATGCTCGCCAAGACCGAGCGGCTCAAGCGGCGCGGGGCCGTCATGGTCGTTGACGCACAGGGCAGGCTGGCCGGCATCATCACCGACGGGGACCTCCGCCGGGCCCTGGCGCGATTCGGGTCGGACCTGCTGGCGTTACCGGCGTCGCAGATCATGAGCGCCCACTGTAAACGCGTGACCGAGGAGACGCTGGCCGCCGAGGCCATGGCTATCTTCCACCGGTATCGCATCGACGAGCTGCCCGTGGTCGACGCCGAAGGGCGGCCCGTGGGCCTGATTGACGTTCAGGATATCGTGGCGATTAAGATTGTGGGCTGAACCCTGATGTCGAATACCACATCACGTCAAATCGACTTGTCACATATCCGCCTGCTCGTGTTGGATGTCGACGGGGTGCTGACCGATGGAACGATTCTCGTGCACGGCGACGGCACGGAGAGCAAGCGTTTCCACGTGCACGACGGCCACAGCATCAAGATGTGGCGGCGTGCCGGCGGCCTGGTGGCCCTGCTCAGCGGCCGTGAGACGCCCGCCACCCAGCACCGCGCCGACCAGCTCGGCATCGGCTACGTCCTGCAGGGCCAAAAGAAGAAGCTGCCCGCCTTCGAGGAACTGCTCAAGACCTGCGACGTCACGGCGGATCAGACGGCCTGCGTGGGGGACGACGTCGTGGATATCCCCCTGATTCGCCGCGCGGGCCTGGGTGTGGCCGTGGCCAACGCCGTGCCGGAGCTCAAGCGCGTGGCCGACCTGGTCACCCGTGCTCCCGGCGGCCACGGCGCCGTGCGGGAGGTGATCGAGTACATTCTGCGACGTTCCGACCGCTGGGCCCCGTTGATGCAGCGATACCGGGTTTAGAAAGCAGGTGCACGATGACGGCGATACGCAGAATCCTGATTGGAACGGCGGCCCTGGTCATGGTCCTGCTGGCTTTCGCGGCCTACAACCACTGGTCCCACACGCCGGAGCTGGTGATCGTGTCGAAGGACCCGGCCGAGTCGATCGAGCGGGCCCAGCCCGGCCCCAGTCCTCTGGAGCTGGGACAGGTCCGACCCGGCCACACTGAGATGGCCAAGTTCGCCGTGGCCGATCCGGTGACCAAGAAACTCAGGCGCCTCTTCGGTTTCCGCCGGCTGCTCAACCCCAACGAGGACACCGTCCGATGGCGGCTTGAAGCGCCCTACATGAACCTCTACGAGGACCGCTTCTTCTGCCGCATCACCGCGGACCGGGGCACCGTCCAGGTGGAGAAGGTGGAGGGCAGCTACGCACCGCGGGATGCCGAGCTCTCGCAGAACGTCCGCATTTATCTCAAATCCCTGCGGCCCGGCGATACCACCGAGTGCCTGATCTACATGAATGATCTGAGCTACAGCTCCGAGCGCTCGCTGTTTTCCACGGCCGGGCCCGTCAAGGTCGTCTCGCAACAGGCCGAATTGGTCGGGACGGGCATGGAGCTGATCTACAACCCCGTCAGCGCGCGGATCGAACTGCTTCACATCACCGATCTGGATTCCCTGCGGGTCCGCGGCGTGGCCGGCGAAACGGCCAAGACACCGGAACCACCGGCCTCCGAGCCCCAGACGGGAGAGGCTGACGAAATCGAGCCGGTGAAGGCTTCCGATGGCCACGTCGCGTCCAGTGACAAGCCCGCCGACACCGACACAACGCCGACCGA
>DSDH01000516.1 GCA_011055475.1 Phycisphaerales bacterium
ACGCACATGATCGAGTCGGCCTACCGGGCCGGAGCCCGACGGTACTTCTTTTCCTCCTCGGCCTGTGCGTACAACGTCGAGCTGCAGAAGGACCCGCACGTGCGGGCGTTGAAGGAGTCGGACGCCTATCCCGCGATGGCCGAGCGCGGCTATGGCTGGGAGAAGCTCATGAGCGAGATGTTCTGCCAGGAGTACTGGGCCGAGCGGGGCCTGGCGACGGCCATCGCCCGCTTCCACAACGTGTACGGCCCTTACGGCACGTGGGACGGCGGCCGCGAAAAGGCCCCCGCGGCCATCTGCCGCAAGGTCATCGAGGCCAAGGATACCGGCCGCCATGAGATCGTCATCTGGGGCGACGGTCATCAAACCCGCAGCTTCATGTACATCGACGATTGCGTGCGGGGCATCGACATGATTATGCACTGTGACGACCTGATCGCTACGCCCATCAACCTGGGCTCCAGCGAGCTGGTCTCGATTAATGATCTGGTCTCCTTCGTCGAGGAGATCGGGGGTATTCAGCTTCATCGGGAGTACGATCTGCAGGCCCCCCAGGGCGTGGCCGGGCGCAACAGCGACAACACGATGATCCGGCGGATTCTCGGCTGGGAGCCGAGCACGCCGCTGCGTGAGGGGCTCGTCCACACCTATGCCTGGATCGAACGGCAGTACAACGACCGCAAGGCCGGCAAACGGACGATCAGTTGACCGGCTGTTACAGGCGTGGCATGAACAACACGACCGAGGACATCAGCGAGCTTCTGGGGGCGATCCCCTACCGGATTGCCCTGGCCGGCGGCTGGATCGACCAGCCGTTCATCTCGCGACACAATCCCGACGGCGTGGGCTCCATGGTCGTCGTGCAGGTGGCCACGCAGTTCCGCTGGATGGATCGGGCGGGGCTGTGCACCAGCACGCGCAACATTGCCGTGCGGCTTTGGAACGGTCGGGTCCCGGCGGGAGATCGGGGGCGGCTCGTGCGGGACCTGTACGAGGCCGAAAATGCCGGCCGCAGCGCGCCATCGGGCTCGCAGGACATGATCGGCTTGGTGCACCCGGGCGTCAGCCGGCTGGACTACGATATCGCGCATGAGGGCGGCGTCTTCCCGCGGCACATCGAGTCCAACACCGATCCGGAGGTGGCGCGGTGGCTCGAGCAGGTGCTGCACGTGCTGCCCGTGGCGCCGCGGCCCGAGGGCTACGATCCCCTGCGGCGCCAGAACCTCGACCCGGCGTGGATCGCCCGGCTGGGGCGCAGCGGACGGGCGTGCTTCGAGGCGATTGTCGCCCGCGATTTACAGGGCTTGGGGGCCTCAATGAACGAATGCATGGCCTGCTGGCGGGCCATTTTGCCCGATACGGTCGAGCAACCCGCCGAGCCCGTGGACCTCGTCGCATTGTTGGAGTGGTATCAGCGGCGCTATCCCGGCGCGATGTACTCCGGCTGCGGCGGCGGGTATCTCTACGTGGCCAGTGAGCGGCCCGTACCCGGCGGGTTCCATGTCCGGATCAAGACCGAATAGCGAGGTACAGCATGGGGCGAATCTGGGTCAGCGACAGCCTGGACGATCTGAATCTGGGCCACGTGCGGCTCTTGCAGTGCGCCGCCGCACACGGACCGGTGCAGGTGCTGTTGTGGTCCGATCAGGTTGTGCAGCGGATGACGGGTCGCCCGCCCAAGTTTCCCCTGGAGGAGCGCCGCTACGCCGCCGAGGCCATCCGCTACGTAGATCAGGTGCGCGTGGCAGACAACCTGTCCGACCCGCGACACGTCCCTGTTGAGATGATTCCCGGCGACACGTGGGTGATGGCCGACTCGGCGCATACCGCGCCGCGGCAGGACGCGTGCCGTGAGCGGAATATCGCGTGTGTGGTGATCGACGACGCTCAACTGGCGGCGTTGCCGCCGGTGGCCGTACCGCCGGATACGCTGCGATCGGGCCGCAAGAAGGTGGTCGTCACCGGGTGCTTCGACTGGTTCCATTCGGGGCACATCCGCTTCTTCGAGGAGGCCGCCGAATACGGCGACCTGTACGTGATTGTGGGCCATGACCGCAACATCCGGGAGCTCAAGGGCCCCGGCCACCCGATGTTCAACGAGCACCACCGATGGACCATGGTCCAGACGATCCGCTACGTGACCGCGGCGATGATCTCCACCGGCCATGGCTGGATGGACGCCGAGCCCGAGATCGCGCGGATTCGACCCGACCGCTACATCGTCAACGAGGACGGGGACCGGCCCGAAAAGCGGCAGTTCTGCGCCGAGCGGGGTATCGAGTATATCGTCCTCCGACGCCGGCCCAAACCGGGCCTGCCCCGCCGTGAAAGCACCCATTTACGCGGCTTCTAACGCCGCCGGGGGGGGCGATTGCGGTAGGGTTTCTTGCGGCCAGGGCCCTTGGCACGTTTGGGCCGGGTTTCGACCAGGGGCTCCACGGGGGCGACGGACAGTTGCCGGGCCGGGACGTTGACGGCCACGATGCGGACGCGCAACGGCTGGCCCAGATGCACGCTCTTGCCCGAGTACTGGCCGATGACCGACTGGCGCCGCGGATCGTATTTCCACACGTCCAGCCCCAGATCGCCCGGCTCGATCATCCCCTCGATGCCGTACTTGCGGCACTGCACGAACACGCCGAAGTTGGTCAGCCCGGTCACCACCGTATCCATCTCATCGCCGATGTGCTCGGTCAGCATCTGCAGGACCAGGGCGATCTTGATCTCGCGTTCGGCCTCTTCGGCCCGTTGCTCGGTAAAGGAGATGTGTCGGCCGATCTCCTTGAGCTCGGCCTCGGGCAACACCTCCTCCAGGCCGATCAGATTGAGCCGTTGCTCGAGGTAACACTGCAAGAGCCGATGCACCAGCAGGTCCGCGTACCGTCGGATCGGGCTGGTGAAGTGACAGTAGTGCTTGGAGGCCAGGGCGAAGTGGCCGATGTGCAGGGGGGAGTACTCGGCCTTTTGCAGGCTGCGCAGCACGTACAGGTTGATCGGATACTCCTGCGGCGTCCCCTTGACTGCGGCCAGGAGGTCCTGGATCGCCGCGCGGTCCAGTTGCCGGGGGATCTTGAACCCGCACAACTGCACGAAACGGCCGATCTCCCGCGAACTGTTCGGCGCCGGGTCCGGGTGAATCCGCCGCATGAACGGCACCTTGAACCGATCCAGCAGCGCGGCGACCGCCTCGTTCGCCTCGACCATGAACATCTCGATGAGCGTGTGCGGATAGCTGTCGTCGGCGGGCTGGGCGTCCACGACCTTGCCGCTTTCGTCGAAGATCAGCTCCGTTTCCGGCAGCTCCAGGTGCAGCATCCCCTGCTTGGCGCGGCGCGCCTCGATGGCCCGAGCCAGCGTTTCCATGTCCTTGAGCAGCGCGACCACCTCGCCGGCGAAGCCCTCGGCGTGTCCTTGCAGGATGCGGTCGGCCTGTTCGTAGGTCAGCCGGGCCTTGGAGCGGATCACGCTGTTGGCGAATTCGCGGCCCCGCACGTGGCCCTGTGGGTCATACGTGATGTAAACACTTTTGGTGAAGCGTTTCTGGTTCGGCTGCAAGCTGCAGATGCCGTTGCTGAGCACCTCGCACAGCATGGGGATCACCTTGCCCGGCAGGTAGACGCTGTTGCCGCGTTGGTGGGCCTCCTGATCGAGCGGCGAGCCCATCGGCACAAAGGTGCTCACGTCGGCGATATGCACGCCCAGGACCCAGTTTCCATCCCGGTTGCGGCGCAGGCTGATCGCATCGTCGAAGTCCTTCGCATCGGGGGGGTCGATCGTGATGATCACCTCGTCGGTGATGTCGTCCCGCCGGGGGTCGCTGTCCGGATCGAAGGCCTCGGCGGCCTCATGCGACTGCCGCAGACACGCCTCGTCGAACTCGGTCGGCAGCCCATAGCGGGCGATGACGCTGCGGATTTCCGAATCGTACAGGCCGGCCCGGCCCAACACCTCGACAATGGCGCCCCGGGCCGGGTCGCGACCCTTGGGATAGGCGATGATGTCCACCACCACCTTATCGCCCGCCCGGGCACCCTTGGCGCCCACGTCGTCCACTACAATCGGATCGAAATAGCCCTTGCCTTCCGGTTGAATGAACCAGCCCGGCCCTTCGTGCTGCAAGGTGCCCACGAAGCGGGTATTGCCGCGATCGAGGATTTGACTGACGACGCCGACGTGGCGCATCTGGCCACCTCGACGGCCCTTCTTGACCACGCGGGCCAGGACCACGTCGTTATTCATCGCACCGCCGGTGTCGCGGGGGCCGACGAACAGGTCCCCCTCCGGACGCGACTCGAACGGAACGACGAAGCCGAAGCCCCGCGGATTGGATCGAAACGTGCCGATCACCTGGTTCGCCGCCCCCGGCGGCAGGATCAGATGCTTCGGGCCCATCGTGATCCGCCCGTGGTGCTGCAAATGCTCGATCGCCGCCCTGAAGTGCGCGAACCGACTCGGCTCGATCCGGAGCTGCCGCGCCAGGTCCGCCCGCCGGATCGGCTTGTAGTTGCGACGCCGCAACACCTCCAGGATGCGCTTGCTCAGGGCTTCCATATAAGCCTGTTCAAAAAAACGGGCGTCTCGCCGATGGTTGATCGACGCGACGCCCCATCCGATCCCTCGAACCTCGGTCCCGTCAGGTGCTCTTGGCCTTCAGCGCGTTCATGCGACGCGCCAGGCGGGACTTGATCCGGGCCGCCGTGCGCTTGTGCATCGTGCTGGTCGAGGCGACCTTGTCCAGCTTCTTCTGGGCCAGACGGTACTCCTGCTCGACCTTGGCCGGATCGCTCTCCCGCACCGCCTCCTCAAACCGCTTCACCTGCGTCTTGACCATGCTCTTGCGGGCGCGGTTGATGCGCCGCCGTTTTAGATTCTGCCGACTCCGCTTCTTGGCGGATAGTGAATGTGCCACGTTCAACTCCTGCGTTCTACCCTATTTACGTTCTCGTGTTTCGTTTCGTTCGGTCTTCCCGTGCGTTCCGGTCTATGTTCTATCTGAGAGGTTGTCTGTTCTACGACGCCGAGTCCCCGCTCCGCAGGGCGTCGATGCGCTGGCGCACGTCCCGATAGCTGAAGTCCTCCTGGGCCAGCTTGCGGTAGATGTCCAGCGCCTTGTCCCTCTGGCCGTCTTCCTCATAGGCCTGGGCCAGGTTGTAGCGCAGCTCCTTGGCCAGTTGGGAGCCCTGGATCTCGCTGTTCTGCAAGGCCCGCTCGAACAGGTCGATCGCGTCGGCATACCAGCCCTTCAGCAGGAAGCACAACGCCGTCTTGCCCAACCCGGAGATGCGGTACCGCGGGTCCCGCTGGGCCTCTTGAAAGAGCGGAATCGCCTCGTCGTACCGCTTGTGCTGCACGAGCAACTGGCCATATTCGTACCGGAGCTTCATATCCGTCGGATAGTTCTCGACGCACAGGCGATAGTGCTCCAGAGCCACCTCGTCCAGCTTGGCGCTGACCGTGGCCAGCTTCTGACGGAGGTCCGGGTTCTCCGGATCGTGCTCCAGGGCCGTCTTGATGGCCCGAAGCACGGTTCGCAGCCTCTTGACGCGGATCTCGCCCTCGCGTTTCTTGAAGGCGAAGTCCTGGTACTTGTGCCAGGCGCCGCTGAGCAGTTTGATGGCGTCCTGGTAGCCCTTGTCGGTCTCCAGGCCCACCAGGGCGTCCGCCAGCTTGAGGATGTTCTCCTGCGTGGGTGCCCGGCTCGCAGTCCGCTTGGCCTCTTCCACCGCCCGCTGGCGAAAGTCCGCACTCTTGACCAGGTTGTCCTGAGCGTGCAACTGTTCCTGGGCTTCCTTGTCCCGGATGCTCCCGCGAAAGTCACCCGTCCCATCGTACTTGCCCCGTTGCACCGTCAACTGGGCCGACAGGTCGCGCAGCTCATCGGTCAGAGGCCCATCCTCGGGCTTCATGTCCAGGGCGGCCTGGCAGGCCGCCACCGCCTTGTCAAAGAGCTCCAACGACCGGAACGCGTCCTTGAGCAACAAAAACGTCGCCAGGGACGGGCGGTCCTTGGCCCGATTCGCGTCAAAAACCAAGTTGGCGACCCAGGTCGCCGTCCGCCGATACCCCCCCGCGACCGCCGCCTTGAGCATCGCCTCGGCATAGCCCAGATTATCCGGGTCCTTGGCCAGCAGATACTCGGCGTTGAGCATCTCGTCCAGGGACGTCTTGCCCCCGTGGTGCTTCATCTTATCCGTAATGGTCGGCTTTTTGCCGCCCTTGCCCTGCCGAATCAGCCCGATCCGGCGCAGGGGCGCATGCCCGTCCTCCAGCGCATCCGGACAAAGACGCAGGCCCTCGAGGTACAGGTCGATGGCGTAGTCGAAGTTGTCCGTACTGGCAACCTCTTCGGCGCGTTCGAAAAACGTCAGCGCCTTGTCCAGATTGACCTCTTCGTGTTCGTTCTCAACCGACATGGTTCCACGGGTCTCTTAGCACCTCTTTGCCGAATCGCTGCATCATACCGACCCGCCGGTCCCTGTCAACAGAGAAATGCGATCCGTGCCCTTGTCGCGGGGGAGCGACTGTGGTATGAACAAGGCGGTTTTTGACCCTCGGACCCGGGAGAACAGAGCATGTTGGACACGTTGAGAGTTTCGGACGCAGAGGTATACGCCCTTTTAATGGAAGAACAGCAGCGGCAAAGCCGGTGCCTGCGGCTGATCCCCTCGGAAAACTACGCTTCGGCGGCGGTTATGGAGGCCACGGGAAGCTGGCTGACCAACAAATACGCCGAGGGCTACCCGCATAAACGCTACTATGAAGGCCAGCAGATCACCGACCGGATCGAAACCCTGGCCCAGGACCGGGCCAAGGCACTGTTCGGGGCCGACCACGCCAATGTGCAGCCCTACTCCGGCTCGGTGGCCAATCTGGCGGCCTACGCCGCCTTCGCCCAGCCGGGCGAAACGATCATGGGGCTCTCGCTACCGTTCGGCGGCCACCTGACGCACGGCTGGAAGGTCAGCGCCACGGGCCGCTTCTTCAAGGCAATACAGTACACGCTTGACGACCAGGGACGGCTGGACTACGACCAGATCGAGGACCTGGCCCGGCAACACAGGCCGAAGGTGATCGTTTCGGGAGCCACGGCGTACCCACGGCTTATCGACTTCAAGGCGTTCGCCGACATCGCCGAACGCGTCGGGGCGGTGCATATCACGGATATGGCCCATATCGCCGGCCTGGTCGCCGGCGGCGCTCATCCCAGCCCGATCCCCCACGCCGGGGCGGTGACGACGACGACCCACAAATCGCTGCGTGGACCGCGCGGCGCGATGATCCTGTGCCACTCGGACCATGCCGCAGCGATTGACAAGGCCGTCTTCCCCGGCCTCCAGGGCGGGCCGCACATGCATACGATCTCGGCCATCGCCGTGGCACTGGGGGAGGCCTCCACGAAGTCCTTCGCCGAATACGCCCACCAGATCGTCAAAAACGCCCGGCGTCTGGCCGAGAAGCTGATCGAGTACGGCTTCGATCTGGTCAGCGGCGGGACCGACAACCACTTGATTCTGATCGACTTGCGCAATAAGAACCTGCCCGGCAAAAAGCTCTCGCAGGCCCTGGATCGGGCCAACATCGTGACGAACTACAACACGATCCCCAATGATCCGGCCAAGCCGTTCAACCCCAGCGGGTTGCGCTTGGGAACCCCGGCGGTCACCACGCGGGGTATGAAGGAAGAGCAGATGGACGCCATCGCCGGGTTTATCCATCGCGTGGCCGAGTACGTGGACGATGAGTCGGCCATCGCGCGGATCGGGGCCGAGGTCGCCGAATTCTGTGCGGGGTTTACGGTGCCGCCGATGTTTATTGATCGGGGCGACTGAGTCGGGCCGTCCGCCGGATCCTTGCCGGCCCGTCGATCCCGGCCCCGACCGGGAGAGGACTTCATGGCGGAAAAGAAGTTCAAAGCCGGTATTCTGGGCCTGAACCCAAAAGGCCAGGCGCTTCTGGAGGCCGCCGAGCAGTGCGGCCACTACGACGTCGTCGCGGTCGCGGGTCTGGACGCCGAGACGTTGCCCCAGATCGCCCAGAAGTATCAGGCCCAGTCGTACAGCGACTATCGCCAGGTGGTCGCCCAAAACGAGCTGGACGTGCTTTTTGTGGCCGGATCGATGCGGCTGTGCGATGAGCACGTCCGTGCGGCGCTGCGCAAGGGCTGCGACGTGGTGCGTCTGGTACCGCCAGCCCTGGATTTCGAGCAGGCCGCCGAGCTGGTCCTGACCGCCCGCAAGGAGAAGACCCGGTTCATCGTGGCCAATCCCCGCCGCTTCGCCCCGTCCTTCCAGGACATGCGCTCATATATCCATGAAGAAGGCGCCGACACGTTCCACCTGATCAGCGCCGTGACCAACGCGCCGCAGGATTTCGGCGATCCGCGGGACCGGTGGCTGACTGATCCACACCTGGCCGGCGGCGGCGTGTTGCTGCACGAATGCTACGGCCTGATCGATCAGATCCTGTTGAGTTTCCCGCTGCCGCAGCAGGTGTACAGCATCAACACGAACCACGCCCCCGACCGGCAACAGCGGCTCTCGCTGACTGAAGACACGGCGGTCGTGACGATGCGGTTTTCCGATACGCTGCTGGGCAATCTGAGCACCAGTCGCACGTTCGGGCCGTGGCTGTGTCGACTGCGCGTCCACAAGGACGACGGCTATGCCATCGTGACCGATGATCGACTCACGATCCACGACAACGACGGGCGCATCCTCCAGGAGCGCTCCTATGTGTACGACGAGAACCAGTTGATGCGCGAGCTGCTGGAAAACGTGGCGCAACACAAGCGGCATCCGCGCAAGGTCAAGCTCTTTGAGGAGTCGGACGACGATCTGCGGACGATGGCGGTCATCCAGGCGGCCTATGTCTCGGCGCGGACGGCCGCGGCCGAGGAACCGGCGAAGATCCTCGACATGGCCCGGGCGGTCCCGGCTCGGCTGTGGGGCTGACCAAACGCCCCGGTTTCGTCGGTCACCGGGGCTCGGGCCCCATGTGACAACCATGAAAGAATCAGGAGGGCGATTCATGAGCGCAAGAGGGCGGGTTTTCCGAAGCGGCGTGTGGCTGGGGTTGGCGTGTTTGGTCCTGGTCGCGAGCTTGCAGGCCGCGCAGATCATCCCCGATGCCGAACCACGGGTGGTGGCCCGTTTCGACCGGGGGCAACTGCTCGACATCGGCGGCCAGCGGGCCCTGCTCGTGGCCGGCAGCGGCTACCAGATGGGCTACCAGCACGGCACGCTCCTGCGCGAGCCGGTGCGCCGGTTCGTTCGGCACGTGCTGATGATTGCGGAGATGGCCGGCTCCAAGGACGCGGACCTCACCCTGTCCCAGGCCCTGCGGCGCACATCCAGGTTTGTGGACCCGCGCTTCCACGAGGAAATGCAGGGTCTGGCCGACGGCGCGGGCCTTGACGTTCGGGACGTCGAACTGGCCAACGCCTTCCCCGAGTTGTTCCATTGCAGCGGTTTTGCCCTGTTCGGCGGGGCCACCGTCGGCGGACGGCTGTGGCATGGGCGCATCCTGGACTACATGACCGAGGCGGGCCTGCAAGATTACACGCTGCTGATCGTGGCCAAGCCCGACGGCCGCAACGCCTTTGTCAATGTGGGCTACGTCGGTTTTATCGGCTCCGTGACGGGAATGAACGAAAAGCAGGTGGCGTTCGGCGAGATGGGCGGCCGCGGTGAGGGCTGGTGGGACGGCGTGCCGATGGCGTTCCTGATGCGCAAGGGCCTGGAGGAGGCCGATACCCTTGCCCAGGCCGTAGCGATCTTTCGCGACAATCCCCGCACGTGTGAGTACTACTACGTCATCAGCGACGCCAAGGACCCCGATGCCCGCGGCTTGGCCTGCACGCCCGATCGTTTTGAGACGATCGCACCGGGGCAAAGCCACCCGCAACTGCCCCACGCCATCGACGATGCCGTGCTGATGAGCGCCGATGAACGGTACGAGCACTTGGCCCGGCGGGTCAAGGACCAACACGGCCGGATCGACTTGCAAGAGGCCCTGGACCTGATGAACCGGCCCATCGCGATGAAAAGCTGCCTGCACCGCGTGCTCTTCGCCCCGAAGGAGCTGGAGCTGTGGGTGGCCAACGCCGTCTCACCCGAGCTCACCGAGCAGTACGCGGCCTGTTACCAGCCGTATCATCACTACGATTTCGCCAAGCTGCTGGCGATGATTCCCGATGCTCCGCCGCCGGGCGTGCCCACGGCGCCCGAGCCCCCATCGAGGCCGCAGGGACCCGTCGGCGTCGAGGTTCCCCCTCCACCGCCGCCGGCCCCTGTTCAGAAGGGGCGGGTCGGCCCCGGCATTGCCCGGCCGGACCGGCCTGCAACAGATAGGCGCTTGCGCGAACGACTGGCGGTTTACCCGGCCGATACGCAGCCCTTTGCATACACGATGCAGCCGATCCGAGCGACCGAGCAGTACGATGTCTACGAGGTGACCTTCCCATCGCCCGTGCAGGGCCCTGTCGAGACCAACAACACGGTGTACAGCGAGTACTATGCCTGCAAGGGCACGGCCAAGCGGCCCGCCGTGATCGTACTGGACATCCTGGAAGGCTCGATGACGGTCTCCCGGTTGATCGCCAACACGCTGGCGGCCGGTGGGGTGGATGCGGCCATCATGACCCTGCCCCACTACGGGCCGCGACGGGGACAGGATGCCGAGCAGTACCGCCAGATGACCTCCGACGTGCAGACCCTGGTCGCGGCGGTGCAACAGGCCGTGCAGGATGTGCAACGCACCGCGCGGTTCCTGGCGGCACGGCGGACGGTCGACGCCGAGCGGATCGGCCTGTGCGGCACGAGCCTGGGCGGGTGCATCGCCGCCCTGGCCGGTGGGGTCGATGGGGCGTTCGGACGCGTGGCCCTGATCCTGGCCGGGGGCGATCTGGCGACCGTGCTCACCGGCGACGCCAAGGAGGTCCGCGGGATACGCGAGGAGCTCGAAAAGCGCCAGCTCACGCGGGAGGACCTCGCCGAGTTGCTGGTCTCGATTGAGCCGCTGACGTTCGCCGAGCGGCTGCGGGGCTCCCGCGTGCTGATGGTCAACGGTTCGCAGGACACGATCATCCCCTCGGCCTGCGCGCGGGCCCTGGCCGAGCGATCCGGCGCCGAGGTGCAGTGGTACGACTGCGACCACTACGGCATGACGCGATACCTCCTGGCCGTGCTGGGCAAGGTGGCCGGGCACTTCGGAGCGCAGCCCTGGCAGCAGGCCCAGGCACCGGTGACTGTACCGTAACGGACGCCGACCTGCCCGCGGATCGCATGAAGTTTCCCCGGCCGAATGTCGATGAGACAGATACGGGCCGGCTGCGCGCCGGCCGGGAGTCGGGGATTGCCGGCATGATGATCGAGGCGATTGGACAACTTGGTGGCACGGTCTATGGGATCACCTGGTCCCGGCCGGTGGAGCCCGAGCCCATCGCGGCGCGGCCGGTGGAGCCGGTGGACGCCGTCGATTCGGGCTCGGTGGCCGAAGAGGCCTGGCTGGAGACCCTGGCCTCGATGGTGCGGGGTGGAGCCGTGATCTTCCTGGATCGGGCCGCAGGTCTCTGGTCGGACGCCGAGGGCGGGGGTCTCGGTTTGCGTCGTCGGGTGGACCGGGTCTACCGGGCCGAATCTGCTGAGCAGCCACGATGGCAGCGCCCCGACTTGGCCCAGGGATGGAGCCG
>DSDH01000517.1 GCA_011055475.1 Phycisphaerales bacterium
CCAGTAGCATCTCCTGGATGTAGTAGCGGCTGTAGAACACCATCACGGGCGAGACCGCCGTCAGCAGCGCGGCCATGACCGCGGCCGCCGACCCCGTGTCGCGGGCGATCAGCCACACCAGCGCAACCAGAAGAACCCCGAAGAAAACCGGAACGACCCGCAGGGTCGTCTCCGTGATCTGCACATAAGAAAACCCGGCCCCGCTGAGCAGGGCCGGGATCAACGTCAGGTAGTTCAACGTCGGGCCGTGATACTCGGTCGGATCGTATCGGTACTGCCCGTCGAGCAGCAGCCGGTAGCGATCCGCATGCACCGCCTCATCCGTGTGCATGGGACGACGCGCCAGATGCGGCACGCGCAACGCGCCGGCCAACAGCACCGCCGCCAGGACCAGGATGCAACCGGTCTTGGCCCGAGACATCGGAACGCCTACTTGCCCCAGACTTCCACCTCGATGTAGTGGTTCAGGTCGTTGGCGCTGTTGCCGTTGCTGTAGCACCGCACGTACCGACCGCGGACTCCCTTGGCGTCGATCAGCAGCCCTTCGTTGGTCTCGACGTAGTGCATGTCTTCGCCCACGCCCTGTCCGGCCGAGTTGTCGATGTCGTTGTTGAAGACCGTGACCGAGTCGATGAAATCCTTATCCTTGGCCACCTGCACGATCACGTCGAAATACACGCGGGCCTGCTTGTGGAAATGCCAGAGAACGACGGCGTAGATCTCGTGCTCCTCGCCCAGGTCGATCGTGACGTGCTGCACAAAGGGCCCCAGCTCGACGTAGCTGCCGTCCGCGGCCTCCTTGTCGCCGTCCGTGATCATCTCCAGCTCGCCCATGATCGGCTCGGGGTCGCTGCTGCTGACCGGCTTGCCCGCGGCCAGGTTCTTGCAGCCGGCCGGAGCGTAAAAGGCCGGTCGGGCCTTGCCGCGCGGCTTGGCCAGGTTCGTCACCCCCTGGATGTTCGTCGGCGTTCCCACGAACATCGGCTTCGGAAGCACCAGCGGCAGGGGCTCAAAACCGGGCTGCATCGCCTCGGGGTTCATGGCCTCGGGTTCTGTCGCCTTCTTGGGCTCGGCCTCCGGCTGGGCCGGCTGAGCCTCGGGCTCGGCCTCGGGTTGGGCCTCCGGCTGGGTCTCCGGCGTTGTCGTCTTCGTCTCGGTCGGGGTGGACGTGTCCGGCGGCGTCTGCTTCTTACAGGATGACAGGAACACCGTCACGGCCAAGAGGACCACCAAAACCCCCACGTTTGCGAGAGTAACTCTTCTCGACATCCGATCTTTCTCCTTTCTCAGTTCTTCTTTTGCGACCCTGTTGGGTCTTCGACCCTACCAGATGAAGGAACGGCGATTGTATGCACACTCGCCGGACCTGTCAAGGAACCCCGCAACCTAAAAAGCCAGACCCGTGTCCGCCTTCCTACCTATCCGACGCAGTGTCGCCACGGCTTCCATTAGGACGAATCAGAGCCGGTGGTCCTCGCAGCTTTTCGGCTCGAAAAGCCCATCACGCGTCCGCCTCTCACAGCGTCCACGGCGCCCGCATGCTCCGCGAGCGCATGTGGTTGGCGGCGGCATCGTCGATGAATTCCTCTTTCTCCGGATCCCATCGCAACTTACGGCCGAGCCGCATGGCGATCGACCCCAACAGGCACATCGTGCACGAGCGGTGGCCCACCTCGACGGGCGCCACGGTCGGCCGTCGCGAGCGGATACACTCCAGCCAGTTCCGCTTATGGTCATTGCTGCGATAGAGCTGGATTCCGTCCGGTCCGATCCTCTCTTGCAGCAAGGATTTCGGCTCGGCGTCCAGGAACCCTCGTCGCACGTAGACCCATCCATCGGCTCCCTCGAACACCACGCCCTGCTTGTGACGGTGCGTACCAGTGTCGGCTGCGATGACCTTGACGCCATCGGCATACGTGTACTCGATCCGGAAATCGCCATGCACGTCCCAGAGCCCTTCCTTCGGGAAGACCGCCTCCCCCTCGACGGCGACAGGGCCGCTCAACTCTGTGCCCAATCCCCACTGCGCGATGTCCAGATGGTGAGATCCCCACCCGGTGATCATGCCGTGCCCATAGGCGCTGATCCGCAGCCACCCCGGGCGACCGTAGGCCTTCTGCGGGTGCACACGCCACTCCGTGTACGGCGCCAGCGGCGCCTGGCCCAGCCACATGTTGTAGTCCAGGTTCGGCGGCACGGGCATCTCCGGCTGCGGCTCGCAGCCCGGATCGGTGCCGAAGCCCACCTTGATCGTATGCACCTTGCCGATCCGGCCGTTGCGTACCCACTCGCAAGCCAAACGGAACTTCTCATCGCTGCGCTGCTGGCTGCCCACCTGAAAAACGCGATCGTACCGGCGGACGGTGTTGCTCAACACGCGGCCTTCGCGGATGGTCAGGGTCAGGGGCTTCTGCAGGAAGATGTCCTTGCCCGCCTTGGCCGCGGCGATCGCCGGCAAGGCGTGCCAGTGATCGGGCGTGGCGATCATCACCGCGTCGATATCCTCTCGGCTGGTCACATCGCGAAAATCACCGTAGGTCTCACACCCCGTCCACGCCGTCTCCGTCTGCCTACTGTAATGGTCCACGACGATCTTCTGGGCGTCCTTGGCCCGTTTGGAATCGACGTCGCACACCGCCACGATCTGGGCCTGTGGAAAACGCAGCAGGTCCCGCATGTCGCCCTGGCCCATCCGGCCGGTTCCGATGCACCCCACCGTGATCCGCTCGCTCGGCGGCTCGGCCCCGAACACCGACGCGGGCACGATCATCGGCACCGCGATGGCGCCGGCCACCGCCCCGCTCTGCTGAAGAAACCGTCGACGACTGATTATGCGTGTCCTCTGTTTCATGTTGTCCTCCCGCGCAGCGCCCTGCGCTCCACAGATATGGTGTCCCGCGATTACTTCTTTGAACTCGGTGTGGCATCAGCCGGCAGATCGCCCAGCACGAACTGAATCCCATCCAGCCAGTGCCGCAGCAGGATCGGATTCCAGAATAACTCGTGCTGGTGCCCCAAGGCGCAGTAGAACACGCGTCCCCGGCCATACGTTTTGATATACGTCATGGCGAAATCGCCGTCCGCGCGGCGGATGCCCTGAACGTTCATGGGGGTGCGGCCCGTGTCAATGCTCATCAGGACCCGCACCTTCTCCCGACTGTAGGGATCGGTCAGTTGGTAAATCTCGTCCTGCACCGTGAAGCTCGTCGCCCCGTCGAACGCCGCCATGACCGGATGATCCGGCTCCTCGATCTTCAGCGTCACCGTCGAGCCGGCGTTCCACGGATGGTTCTCAAAGCGGGCGCCGATGATTTCGCCGAACTCGGGCCACTGGCGGAAACTGGCCACGCCGGCATGGAACACCGCCAGCCCCTTGCCGCGATTGATGAAGTCGACCAACGCCGCCTTGAGCCGCTCATCCCGGGCCTGGACCGGAGCCTTCTGGTCCGGGGGCAGCTTGTCAAAGTCTTCCGGCAGGAAGATTTCGTTATTCGTGTTGTTGAAGATGATCGCATCGAACTGATCGAGGTTGACCGGCTCGAACAGGTCCAGGTCATCCGTGAGGACCGGCACGTAGGCACGGCTCTTTTCACCAAGAACGCGGAACGCCACGTGGCCGTACGGTATCGCACTGTGCTTGTAGCCCCAGGAACGCGAGAATACCAGAACCTTGCGAGCGGTCCGGGGAGGCACCTGCGGCCTGGACGGCGCGGCGGCCGTGATTAGACTCACTTCCTCATCCGTCGGCTGGCCCGTGCCCTGTGCATCGACCCGACCGCCACAGATCATCGCCCAAACCCAAACCCCCCAAACCAGGCTGCGGATGTTCATGCGCTATCCTCCATCCCCCAACGGGGTCGCCTGACTTGCCGGTATTTGCAGCCCACCTTCCGGACGCCTCATAGCCGCCATGGCGCCCGCATCGCCCGGCCCACCATGCCCTGAGCCTCGGCATCGCCGAGGAACCGCTCGCGCCGGGGGTCCCACTCCAGCTCCCGGTCCAATCGCATCGCGATATTGCCCAAATGGCACAGCGTGGCGCTGCGGTGCCCCACTTCGGCATGGCAGATGGGGTCCTTCCGCGTCCGGATGCAGTCCAGGAAGTTCTGTTTGTGATCGCTGCTGCGATAGAGGTGCACATCGTCGGGACCGAGCTTATGATCCAAGACGCTCGCCGGTTCGGCCTCGATTCGTGAGCGATTGACGCTCACGTAACCCTTTGTACCGACGAACTTTGTATTCCCACCGCGGCCCTGATGCAGAATGAGCTTGACGCCATTGGCGTAGGTGTACTCGATATCCGCCTCGACGGCTGTCGTGAACAGCCCCTCGGTCGGGAACTTGCCCTTGCCCTGGATGTGGACCGGCCCGCTGTCGTCGGCCCCGATGCCCCACTGGGCGATGTCCAGATAGTGGGCTCCCCAGTTCGTCATCTGCCCGCCGGAGTAGTCCAGGATGAACCGGAACGTGTAGTGACACCGCATGGGGTGGTACGGCGCCCACGGCGCCTGACCCAGCCAGAAATCATAGTCGAATCCATCGGGGACCGGTTCGGGCTGCCAGCCGATGGGATTCTCCTTGTTGTTGCCGGGGATGTCCACGTACACCGTCTTCAGGTCGCCGATCAGCCCGTTACGGACGATCTCGCAGGCCTGCCGGAATCGTGTATCGGACCGTTGTTGCGAACCGGTCTGCAGTACGCGGCCGTACCGCTTGGCCGTGTTCACCAGCGCCCGGCCTTCCGCGATGGTCAGCGTCAGCGGCTTTTCGCAATATACGTCCTTGCCCGCCTTCATGGCGGCGATCGATGGAATCGTATGCCAGTGGTCCGGCGTGGAGACGCAAACCGCGTCAATGTCCGCACGGGCCACCAGTTCGCGAAAATCGTTGTACAATGACGAGGCCGGAAGATTGGCGATCGTGTTCGCCGCCTCACGATGGGCCCGATCCACGTCGCAGATCGCCAGGACCTCCACCTCTTTCTTGCCCATGAAGCCCCGCAGGTTACCCATGCCCATGCCGCCGACGCCAATACTGCCCATGGTAATCCGCTCGCTGGGAGCCGTCGCGCCAAAGACCGAATGGGGCACGACTATCGGCATGGCCACCGCCGCCGTACCGCCCTTCAGAAAAGCCCGCCGAGAAAAAACTGGTCTCGTTCCCATCTATGCACCTCTGTGAGCTAGTTCGCCTCTCGCACAACGCGCACGACCGGTGGATTCGCGAAATCCTGCCACGCCCGCTCGGCCCGCTCCGCGTTGAGGGTTCCATTATACACGAAGAGCCGGTATCGGAAAACGTAATCCCGGCCCGGCTCCAGCGTCCAGTCCTTCTGCTGAACCGGGCAGAAATTGAAGAAAATGTCCCCCGACGGCCACAGGCGCATCGGCTCCGGGTGCTCGTGGTTCTGCGGGTGGCTCATGAACACGATTCCGGCGTCACCCTTGTCGGTCGGGCCGAACGCCATGCACCAGCGCGCCCGTGTGCCGTGCCCATCCTTGCGGGTTTTGCCCTCCGACGTGAGGTAGTCGGCCTGGCCCTCTTTCCACTGGGCCGTTGCCCGGAATCCGAAGCCCCCGTACCGATACGCCGGCAGATGCAGCGGGCTGGACGAAGCGCACCGCTGGGTGGAAACAAAATCCCAGACATAATACCCCTTGTCCGCACCGCCGGTGTTCCACACGAGCACATCCCACATCTCATCCAGAGCCACCTTCTCGCCGCCCGGCGCCTTCAAGTCGACGTGCTCGTGCCGCACGCGAAAACTGCCGAACACCGGGCCGCCTTCCCGCCCCAGAAGCTCGCGGAAACGCACGGTCCCCTGCCCGGAACCCAGGTTCCAGAAATCCACGTGCCGCCCCTCAAACTCCGTGCTGGTCCACGGCATCCACAAGCCCATGTGATGAATGTGATCGGGCGGATGGATGTTGGTCAGGACCGCGCCGGCCGGCGACCACACCGGGTGGATGAAAGCGCTGCGGTTGAACAGGGCACTATGACCCGGTGGCGGAGGCACGGTGGCGTGATTGTACTGGAGGACCTTATCGTCGCCGACGGCGACCACCAGGGCCTTGTCATCCGCGGTCACCTGCACCGCCGGCGTCTCGGGCGGTGCTCCGACGTAGACCTCATACGTCCGCGAATCGCCCGGCCGGGTCCGGCCAGTCAGAATCCAGCACATCCGCGGCTTGTCACCCGGCAGGATCTGCGCCGGGACGGGCACCCGGCCCACCGAGACCACCTCTTCCAGATGGAAGGGCCGCCCATGCAGCGTCTGCGCCCAGAACGGCGGCACCGGCATCGACACCGGGGTATCCACACGCTCCACGTCCCCTGCCTCGACCACGACGCGTAACAGCGGTTTGTCCGCCTGGGCCGCGCCGCAAAGCCCCCCCATGAACGCCGCCAAGCCTATCGTCACAAGCAATCGTCTGTTCATAACCACCTCCATAGTCTTTACCTTCTTATTATAGACGAACGAACCCGGCTCCTCATTGCAATCCGGGCCGGGCCGATCCTTACAAACAGCGTGTCGCAGGAAGACCCCCGTCTCCCTGCGACACGTTTTACACCTTCTCAAACAGCAAATCCACAGCCTCCGCCCACTGACCAACGGGCGACCACAAGGCCGTCAATCCACCTGAACCTCCGGAGCTCGCGGGGGCACCTCGCCGGTCTCGGGACTGAAAGGCATGGGCTCCGATTCCATTCCCGCCTTGGCCGCGATCCAGTAGACCACCGCACCGGCGACCATGGCCCACACGGGCGCCATCGGCAGCGGAATGCCCAGATTCGGCATGATACCGATCACAAATCCGAATCCCCACGCCAGCCAGCCGGCTGGATTGAAGCCCTTTCGCGGGCCGGCCCACCGGCACTTGTTCAGCATGTAATCGACCGCCATCGCCCCGCAGATCGGCCCGAAGGAGGCCCCGATGATATTGAAAACCATTGTCAGGTCGGCGGCCCAGCCCATGACGGCGATGATAATAGCGGCCACCGCTCCGATACCCACCGAAACGAACGGGTTGACCTTCGGAAGTGTCGCCTTGAAGCTGTTCGCCGCGACAAACGCCGAGAAGCACGCCGCCGGAAACGCCGCGATCGCCAACAGCAGATACACCACCTTGCTCAGCCCCGTGCCCAAAACCGCCGGAATGACGTCATAGGCACTCATGGCCATCTTCCCCTCCTCCGTCGTCACGGCGGCTATACCCGCCTTGCCGTAGGCCCCGGCCAGAATCAGCGTGGCCAAGCCCGCCGTCACAATGATCGCCACCGCGATTCCAACGAAACCGCCCATGTGGACGTCCCGCTCATCGCGGCTGTTGGTCCCGAAGTCCACCCCGGCGGCTCCGGCGGTGGCAAAGAAGCCCACTACGTATGTTACGATGAAGGCGACGACCCCGAACGAACTCAACGCGGTCGGGGCGGTAGGCACTGCCGTTTTGTGCAGAGCGACAAACTCGCTCGCATCAAAACTCCCAAGCCCGCCCACCGTCGCAAGAAACAGCACGATCAACGTGATCAGAGGAATCAGGGGCAGGTACGTGGCCACGCGGGCGACATACTGAATGCCCTTGAGGCCCACGAAAGCGGCCGCCGCACCCCACACCACCATGATGATCTTTGCGTTGACAGGGATGGTCTTGCTCAGTGCGTCGGACGAGAAAATGGCCTTGCTCAGCGCATCGGACGAGAAATACGTGTTCACACCCAGCCAGCCAAACTGCAGCACGCCCATCAGAAAGCCGGGCATGATAAAGCCGCCGGTCGCGCCGAAGGTCGAGGTGCCCACGATATACAGCGGCAGGCCGGTCTTCTGGCCCATGATACCGAGGATCACATAGTAGAACGTATGGCACAGCAGGGCCGCAAGCAACAGACTGACGATGGGTGCCCAGATGCCGTGGGACAACACTCCGCCCGCATTCGGCGCCTGGGTCGCTCCCAGCCAGAACACGAACCACAGGAAGATCCCCGCATACGCCGGGGCCGTGTTTTTGTACCAGGGGGCCCGATTGTCCGGGGGGTTGGGCCTGGCCGCCGCGATGTAGTCAGGTAAGCCGTTGCTCATGGTTCTCTCCTTACAACAGTCCCTTTTCCCTTGCCATCCGGTGTTGCATTCCATTCCATCCCATCCCGGGCGGAACGCCAAAAAGCATACCCGCAAAGCCCGGCCCCGCAAGCACTTTTTTTCCCGCGGTGCCCCAGCGGGATTTCTGGCAACCCGTCAATCCAGCAAAAGCCCGGCGTTCATCCCCGCGCCGCGCGCCGCTTCCTCGATGTGCCCGGACAGCGTCACCGGCATGTCCAGAACCTCAGACGCGGCCACCCGCAACAACAGATTCCTCCGCAGGGCATTCCCGCTGGCGGCCACCCGCCGCCGACCGACAAGATACTCGGCCGGCAGCATATCGCGCAGATTCCTCACCACCCCCCGCGCCAAGGCCCGCGCGACGCTTCCCAATCGCATCGGTTCGACGCCGATCCCCCGCAGGCACCCGCGCCGCCCCGAAGCGTGGCGCTCCCCGGCCAGACTCGCATCCATCTCGATGCTCGTTTCCGCCGCCAAGCCCACCTCGTTGAGCCGCTCGTACAGCCGATCCAGCGGCGGCGGCTCGACCCCCAGATCGATCATCCAGGCTTGGGCCGTTTCGGCGAGCCACCGCCAGGCCGCCCCGCCACACAGGGCACTGGCCACCGCCACATAGCGACCTCCGGGAAAGGGGCGAATCTCGAAGGACGGGACCGATCCCCGACGGCCGGGCACAAAACCCTCCGGTAAGACGACCGACAATTGTCCGCCCGTACCCAGGGTCAGGCCCACCTCGTGATCGGGATCGGTCAGCGTCGCCAGCAGCGAGGCCTGGTTGTCGCCGAGGGCCGCGGCCACGGGGATGGACGCGGCCATGCCGAAGGTCTCGGCGGCCTCCTCGGTCAGCCGACCGATACACGCGCTGCATGGAACGATCTCCGGCAGCCACGCCGGCGAGATCCCCGCCGCCTCAACCGCAGGCTGGTCCCAACGCAGCGTTCGCAGATCGAACAAGCCCCACGCCGCGGCATTCGTGGGATCGGTCACGGGCCGGGCCGCCCCCACGAGCTGGGCCGCCAGAAGGTCGTGAATCGTACAAGCCGCGGTCGCACCGTCGGGCAGGCCCCCACTGTGGGCCGCGTACGCCAGCGTCGCGCAGCCATATCCACTGTATAGCGCGTGCCCCGTTCGTTCCTGCAACCCTTCCAGAAACGCCGCGTCACATCGTTGGTCCTGCCAGGTCACCAGCGGCCCGACCGGCCGGCCCTGCCCGTCGACCAGGACCACACCGTGCATCTGCCCGGTCACGCCGACCGCCTCGACGCGCTGCCGCAGGGCGGGCTCCAGATCGCGAACGACCTGCCGGGCGGCATCGAGGAGCACATGCGGGTCCTGTTCGGCGTGGCCGGGGGCACAAGCCAAATCCGCCCCATGGACCACCGACCGACTCTCCCGGCACATGCCATCGGGCTCGACGATAGCCGCGGCGACCTTGCTCGTGCCAATGTCGATGCCGAGCAGCAGAGGTTTTTCGCCCATGTCAGAATACCTTGACCGACAGACCCAGCAACTCGCCGAGGGTGGTCAGCTCGTTGACGTGATCGCCGTACACGATGGCCGTGTGCTCGCGGCTGATATGCTCGACGAAGCCGGGCAGGTCGCGAAACTCCAGCAGCGCCGATGATTCACAGTGCGGCATATCCGCGTGACGCGTGGTCTCACACACCCGCCCGGAAGCCAGCAACAACGTATGGGCGTCAAAGCACAACTCGACCACGGTCATCGGCATGTCCGGTGCCAGGTCGGCATCGAGACCGCAACCCGCCCCATCCCGCTTGATCTCATAGGTGCCGCCCCAATCGCTCAGGCGGACCCGGCCGCTTGGAGTCATTTCCGGACTGATGACGCCCACGAAGCCGCAGTGCGCGAGCCGGGCCAGATGGGGCCATTGCGACTTGGGGTACCGCGAGGCGTCCGGCGAGAGCGGATCGCCGAAATGGTCCGTCAACGCGCCGACGTACTGCACCGGGTACATGTTGGACATCATGCACGGTTTATCGAGCAGGTACGTAATGAGCATCAGGCTCAGGATCGCACAGTAGTCGCCGTCGCACGCCGTTACGGAGCCGTCCTCGCGAAGCAGGACCTGCGCCAGGCAGGGAACATCCCGCCCGCCGTCAATGACCAAGTCGCCGAAGCAGTTGACCCCGAACGCGCAGGCCCGCTCTTCTTCGAGGATCGAGCGGATGGCCAGGTACACCCGCAGCGCCCGGCGAAGCTCATCGGGGCGCACACCCGCCTCAACGTACCGGCCCTTGCGCTCGGCCCAGAGACCATCGACGGCCTGATCGTCGAATCGGGCGTAGAGATCGCGGATATCGGCCAGGGGCCTGACCCGGATCTCAGTACCGAGGCGCTGGCGAACAAGGTGGCCGGCGGCGTCGGCGTTCCAGGGGAAGTTCTGCCTGCCGAAGACAACGAGGCGGGCCGACCGCAGGAACCGCCGGATCGCCAAAGACCGGACGAGTGTGCGGCCGTGCGCCTGGTGACGGGCGATGTACACCTCGACGCCGAGCGCCCGAAGGAAGTCCCGCGCCGACCATCGCCAGAAATCGGGCTCATCATAGGCCATCAATGGCCAGAAGATGACCGGCAGACCGCGGTCGATGAGCGGCCGGGGATGGGAGTTCCAGACCTCCGTCGGATAGGCCGGGATGCTGACGGGCAGGATCGCGTCGATCTCCGGGCCCAGACCCCGCACCGTGCGAGCCCAGTGGTCCGGCGACTCGACCGCGATCGTCGGCTCGACGACGGCGATATCCTCAAGCTGCTGGGCCAGTTGCTCGACGTCGATCGTGGGCGTGCCCGGCCCGGCCAGGATGGGCTGCAAACGCGCCTTGGGAACGGCAGCGAACGACGGCGGCTCGCCCAGGAGGGTCCGCCGCACCTCGGACAACGCGCTCATGGCATGATACCTCCTTATGGGCTTCTTGCAGGACGGGTCCCAGCCGCAAGCCAACGAAAACGGGCAGGGCCGATGCCCTGCCCGCCGGATGGTCCGTCAGTCGGTCTTGAACTTCAGCCGCATCACCAGGTACACGTGCAGAATCGCCACCACGACCAGCGCCAGGGCACTGTACTGGTGCACCACCAGCAGGACCTCCTGGCCGTGCGTGCCAAAGATCGGGTACATGCTGATGATCATCGACACCGCCAGCGGCAACACCAGTACCGCCGCCGCCCAGAACGTCAGCTTGTAGCCCAGGGCACTGTCGGTCAACAGGCCCTTCCATCGGCACGATACCAGCCGCAGCACCCACTCCCACTCGGCCCGCGTCAGGCGGCACTGCTGGGCGTACCCCGCCACCGAGATCGCCACACACACCGCAAAGATCGGGGCAAACGTCGCGTGCAGCATCAATGTGTACCCGCCGATGGCCTGTCCGAAGAACAAGCGCGGGAGGAATCCCGTCAGAAACAGGATCAGAAAGCTCAACAGCCCCACCAGGTAGACCAGTTTCTTGAGTCGGCCCACGAGACTAAGCCCTTGCGGCAAAAAGAACATGGTCAGCACGTGCACCTTGCATCGCACGAGCCCGCCGAGACTCAAATCGCGTTTTTCAGCCACCGGACAGGCAAACCAGTGCAC
>DSDH01000619.1 GCA_011055475.1 Phycisphaerales bacterium
CCGTTTTGCCGACGCCTCGAAGGTCGTCCGCGCCGATGCGTTCAAAGTGGGCGCTCCCTGGCCCGATCCGGCGGCGGCCCAGGAACGTTACGACGTGGTATTCGTTGATCCTCCGTACCGGATGACCTATGATACGGCCGCCGATTCTCCGCTCGGTCGGCTCTTGCGGGCCTTGGCGGACTCAGTCGTGCCCGAAGGGCTGGTGGTGGTCCGAACGCATCACCGGTCGACTCTGGTGGAGGTCTACGACGAATTGAGGGTGATCGACCGTCGTCAGTGGGGCACCACCGCGGTGAGTCTGCTGCAACGGCAGCCAATACCGCCGTCCGATCCGTCGGGTTCGTCGTCGTGAGTCCATCCATCTGTCCGGCGCTAGCGAGGAAACCATGACGAATCGACAGGCCGCCATCCGGATCGTCCGCCGGCTCCGCAAGGCGGGCTACCAGGCCCTCCTGGCGGGGGGGTGTGTTCGAGATCGGCTTTTGGGGCGTCGGCCCAACGATTACGACGTGGTGACCGATGCGCCGCCCGATGCCGTGATCCGCCTGTTTCGTCGCACGCTTAAGGTCGGCGCCCAATTCGGCGTGGTGATCGTGCTTCAGGGCTCCCAGCAGGTCGAGGTCGCCACCTTCCGCAGCGAGGCGGAATACACCGATGGCCGCCGCCCGGACCATGTCACGTTTTGCGACGCCCGGCATGATGCCCTGCGCCGGGACTTCACCGTCAACGGCATGTTCTACGACCCGATTGAGCGCCGCGTCATCGACTACGTCGGCGGTCGCGACGACCTGCAGCGCGGTATCCTTCGCACGATCGGCCCGCCCGATGAACGTTTTGGCGAGGACTACCTGCGCATGCTCCGAGCCGTACGGTTCGCCGTGCAGCTTGGCTTCGAGATCGAACCGGCCACGTGGCAGGGCATCCGACGCCATGCCGAGCGGATCACGCGGGTCAGCGGCGAGCGCATCGCCGTCGAGCTTGAAGCGGTCCTGACCCACCCGGATCGGGCCCGGGGCGTGCGGCTCCTGGTCGAGTCGCATCTGGCCAGGCACATCTTCCGGGATTTCGATGGCCGCTTGGCGCGGGCGGACTGCGGCCTGTACGAGCACCTGCCCAGATCGGTCGATTTCGCCCTGGCCCTGGCGGCGCTTTTCGCAGATGTGCCCACCGAGTGGGCCCTCGAACGCTGTGCCGTCCTAAAGCCGAGCCGCCGACTGTTGCAGCACGTGCAGTTCCTGCTCGATCATCGCGAATGCCTGCTCGACAGCGAGATGAGCCTGGCCCGACTCAAGATGTTCGTGGCCAGCCCATACTACCACGACTTGTTCGTCCTGCACAAGGCGATGCGCAAGGCCGAGGCCCGGAGCTTGGCTCCGCTGCGTAAGATTCGCCGCCGAGCGGCCCAGCTTGCCGGCAAGGACATCACGCCGCGCCCGCTGCTCAACGGCCACGAGCTCCAGGCCTTGGGGGTCCAGCCGGGCCCCCAGGTGGGCCAGGTGGCCCAGGAGATGTACGTGGCCCAGCTTGATGAGAAGATCCACACGCCCGATGAGGCTCGCCAGTGGGTCCGCCAGTGGCTCGCGCGGCACGCCCCCCGCGATTGAACCCAGCGATGTCTTCGCTTTCTCGTGCCGTTTGCTCGATGACCTGGTCATTTTTTGAAGCCGTGGCCTTGACCGGCCGATCTTGTCTGCTAGACTGTACGCGACGGGGCCGTAGCTCAGTTGGGAGAGCGCTTGCATGGCATGCAAGAGGTCGTGAGTTCGAATCTCATCGGCTCCATTCCACGTCCTACAGATCTCCAATTAAAGGGTCGTCACACGATGTTCGGTGCGGGTGGGCCGCATGGCATCGCCCGGGCGGGGGGCCGTCCTGCTTCCAAGGGGCGTTTTCAGCGTGCAATTCTGACGCGATTTTGCTATAATCGTGCCAAAGACTGATGCGGGGGCGGTCTAGCCGCAGGGTTGCGGCGTGCTGAACCGGACAAAGTTGCGTGGGGGAGGGGGCGATGGTTGAATGTCAGGTTTTTTTATCATCCGTGTCAGGTGTGTTTCTGTTCGGCCACCCGACGGGTCCCGGAAAATGGGCCGGAAATAGTGTTACATTGTCGGCCACATACTACTCAGAGTAATGGCCTATATGGTTGACAACGCTGATTTCACCGATCTTGTGACCCGGGCCCAGGGGGGAGAGGGGGACAGCCGGGATCGCCTCGCCGCCTTGGCGAGGGATCGGCTCTATGCTTATGTACAAAGGTTGACACTTCGGCATGAGTTGACCGAAGACATCGTACAGGAGAGCATGATCGAGATGTTGCGCTTCCTGGATAAACTCGAGCGGGCCGACCGTTTCTGGCCCTGGCTGCGGCGGATCGCCATCAACAAGTTGCACCATCATTACGCCCATGAACGTGGCCGAAGGGCCATGAGCACCGCCGACATGGAACAGGTGCTGGCTTCGGACAAGAGCCGTGAAGGCTTTGCCGAGCTGGTGACCAACGAACTTAAGCAGATCATTGTCGAGACGATGGGGGAGCTCAAACCGCGGTACCGTGAGGTTCTCGTGCTGCGGTGTTATGAGCAGATGGATTACGCAAGCATCGCCGAGGAAATGGGGACCACCGAGTTCAGCACCCGCGTGTTGTTCTTCCGTGCGAAGAACGCCTTGGCCAAACAGCTCGCGCGGCGGGGATTGGGCCGTGCATCGCTGGCGATGGTGCTGGTCGTGTTCGGTCGTATGACGGCCGAGAGCCAGGCCGCGGCGGCGACCGTTCAGGTCGGCGGCGGCACGCTGGCGGTGGGGGCCACTGCGGCGGCGGCCGGCGCGCTGACGACCAAGACGGCCATGGTCACCCTGGCCGCGGCCGCCGTGGTCGCGGGCACCGCGCTGGTTCAGTCGCCGAAGTCAGCGTTGCACCCGGGGGCGCCGAGCGGGGCAAGTTCGGTCGCCTTGACGGGCCTGCCCGCCGGTGCGACGGCCGCGCATTCGTGCTGGTATTTCTATCCTGAGGGAGCCGGCGGTCCCGTCATGATTCGCCGGGCCGCGCCCTCCGGAGGGGGCGCCGAACCCTGCCGCTACCTCCAGAACGACCGGGGCAACTACTACTTCGATACCCGCGCCGGCGTGGTCTATATCAACAACCATCACGATTGGGACGCCGACCTCTACGTGCGCCGGTTGCCCACGGATGACGCCGATCTGCGCGATTTCCTATCGCGGGTGCAACCCGACGCCAAAGGGCCCACGCCGGTTAGCGACGCTGGGCCGGGTCTGCTCGTGATCGGCCATGAACGGGCCGAATGGCCGTCGTGGACGACGCGTCACGTGAACATGCTCAACGAGGATTACTACCGGTGCGACTGGCCCAAGGACGTGCGTGTCGTGGATCGACGCGACGACCTCCACCGTCGCGGCTATGCGGACTTTCGGGTGCGCGGACACGTCGGCAGCGAGGACGTGTTCGGGCGGGGCCAAATCCCCTTGGTCTACGCCGAGCGCGAGCTTTATCAGCCATGGCTGTGGCTCCAGGTCGGTTCGCGACTGGTCGTGGCCGACGGTCCCGAGGGCGCCTATCGCTATGAGGCTGGACCGCGCCGGCAGACGGTCTATCCGTCGGGCTGCTTTTTCGCCGGTTTGAGTCGTCCATGGATGGGATTGCACGCCATCGACACCGTGCGGCGCGACGCGGCCGCGGCGAGGGTATGGTTCAGCACGCGCTTGAGCGAGGACGGGCGACTCGGCCAAGTCGAGCTTCAGCATGAAGACGGCTCGATCACGTATACGATTGACATGGACAGCGACCTGGTGACCGAGGTCGTGTTTGAAGGCTTGGTCTCGGGTTCCCCGGTTCGGGGGCGCTTGTCGTTTGAGTATGTCCTGTCGGTTGCCCCCGTCGCCGATGCGATTTCGGTCCGGCCCTTGAGGCGGGTGCGCGACGATGCCTTGCCCCACGTGGCGTGGGTCTTTGATCTGGCGCGTTAGGTCGACAGGGCCGGGGCCCGTGAGGAAGAGGATGATGAGAGATTGCCGATCTCCACGGCTATGGGCGTCGTTGTTGCTCGTGGTGGTCCTCTGCACGGCGTCCATGGCCGGCATTTTTTACGTGGACGACGATGCCGCCGCCGGGGGTGACGGCGTCGCCTGGACGCGGGCGTTCAGGCACTTGGCCGATGCGCTGTCCATCGCGGGGCCTGGCGACGAGATCCGTGTTGCCCAGGGCCTCTACCGGCCGGGATTCACCGACGCCGACCCCAACGTCATGCCGGACCGTGAGGCGAGCTTCTTCTTGCCTCAGGGCGTCGAAGTGTGCGGGGGCTTCGCCGGCCTCGGTCAGGGCGACCCCAACTATGGCCAACCGGATCTGTTCCCCACGGTGCTCAGCGGCGATCTGCTCGGCAACGACCAGCCGGATTTTGCCGGTTACGAGGACAACTGCCGCCACGTCGTCACCGCGGTCGGCGTGGATGCCCAGACGGTCCTCGACGGTTTTATCATTATGGGCGGTAACTGCCAGGGGCAGGAAACCAACCCCGATAGCCTGCGGGTCCGCGGTGGCGGTATGCTGAACGATAACGCCGACCCGACCATTCGTCGATGTCGGTTCGTCCGCAACACGGGCTGGTACGACGCGGCGATGCTGAACATCAACGGCAGCGACCCTGTGGTCATGGACTGCCGCTTCCTGGGCAACCGGGCCACCGCCAGCGCCGCGGCCGTCCGAAACCGAAACAACAGTCGTCCGACGTTCATCAACTGTGTGTTCAGCGGCAATCACGCCGGCGAGCGGGGTGGCGCGGTGTACGACGACTTCGGCAGTGCCGCTCATCTGGTCAATTGTACGCTTGTCGGCAACAGCGCCGGCGACCGCGGCGGGGCGATTCACGCCGACCAGCAGGGCCGGCCCTTCGTGACCAACTGCATCATCTGGGGCAATGTCGACAGTACTGGTTATGGTCAGGCGGCCCAGATCGCCGTGGTGGGTGGAACGGCGGTCGTCAATTATAGTTGTGTTCAGGGGTGGACCGGCGTACTCGGTGGGGTCGGCAATTTGGGTGATGACCCGCTGCTCAGGAATCCCGCCGGGCTGGATGGCCTGAGCGGGACGGATGACGACGATTTGCGGCTTAGCGGCGACTCGCCCTGCATCGACGCCGGCGTCAACTCGGCGGTCGCGGTGGACCACGACCTGGCCGGCAATGCCCGCATTGTAGGCATGGCCGTGGACATGGGGGCCTACGAGTACAAGGGCCCCATCGGTCTGGTGGCGCACTGGACCTTGGATGAACGATCGGGACCTTGGGCTCACGACGAGTTGGGCCGTGTCAATGGCGTGCTTGTGGGCAACCGTCGTTGGCGGCCGTACGAGGGGCGCATCGGGGGGGCGCTCGATTTCGACGGCCTCGGCGACTTCGTGGATTGCGGAGCCAATCCGATCTTCAATCTTCGCGATGCCGTCACGGTGACGGCGTGGTTTCAGGTGCGACGCTTTGACCGCAGCTACCAAGCCATCGTCACCAAGGGCGACAGCGCCTTTCGGCTGCAAAGGTACGGCAACACCTCGGTCCTGGAGTTCGCCTGCACGGGTGTCCACGTGCCCGGGACCACCTGGAGCAATATCTGGGGCACGACGCCCGTCGACGATGGGCAGTGGCATCACGCCGCCGGCGTCTATGATGGACAGCACATGTACTTGTACGTCGACGGCGAGCTGGATGCCTCCAGCGAAGCGACGGGCCAGTTGGACCTGAACAACTACCCCGTCTGGATCGGGGAGAACGCCGAGCAGCAGCGCCGCTACTGGAATGGACTCATCGACGACGTGCGGGTCTACAACCACGCGTTGAGCCCGGCCGAGGTCCGCCGACTGGCCCAGCCCGGCCGCACGTGGCACGTCGATGGGGCCCATGGCGGCGCCCAGAACGATGGTCTGAGCCCAAGCAGCGCCCTGCTGACGATTCAATCCGCCATCGACCGCGCCGCCAACGGCGACCGCGTGCTGGTCTGGCCCGGCGTCTATCGCGAGGAGGTGGATTTCCGCGGCTTGGCGATCACGGTGACCAGCGCCACGCAACCGGCCGTCATCGAGGCCCCGAACGGCTGGGCCGTCTCCTTCGTCCGGGCCGAGGGACCGGCCAGCGTTCTGAGCCATTTCATCATTCGAAACAGCCGTTACGCGGTATTCGTGTGGATGGGCCGGCCCACGCTGCGGAATCTGACCATCGTCGATTGCGAATTCGGCGTGGACGCCCGGGCCGGGGCCGCCCCCGAGATCACCAACTGCATCTTCTGGGGGAATCTGTACACCGATCTCGCCCACGATGACCTGAGCCGTTGCGTGGTCCGTTCAAGCTGGTTGCAGGACTGGATCGACCCGGAACCCGTCGCCTGGTGGGCTTTTCGCGAGGGCTATGGCGTGATGGCCTACGATTGGTACGGCGGCCATCACGGCACGATCCAGGGCGCGCAGTGGACCACGGGCGTGGCCGACACCGCCCTGGAATTCGACGGGATTGACGACTTCGTCCACGTCGCCAACGCCGCAGCGCTTCAACTGGGCCGGGGCGACTACTCGATCTGTCTGTGGGTCCGCCCGCAACGCGTTGACGGCTACCAGGCGCTGGTGGCCAAGGTGGAGGGCGATCAGAACAAGGAGTATATGCTCGGCATCGAAAACGCCGAGTTGCGGCTGGACGTCGAGAACCAGGGCAACGACGGCCGCGAACGCTCACCGATGTCCCTCGAGCCCGGCCGCTGGCAGCACGTGGCCGTCACCTTTGACGCAGATCGGCTCGAAGCGGTGTTCTACCTGGACGGGGAGCGTCAGCTCAGCGGTCATTGGGATCAACCGGGCATCACGGCCTTGCCGACGGTCTTAGCCAACGACCTTGTTTTTGGGATGCGGGACGGCTTCTATCGCGATTCCCACTACGCCGGCGCCATGGATGAAGTGATGCTCTTCGATATCACACTCTCCGACGAGCAGGTCGCCGCGGTCTATCAGAAGGGGCTGGGGCCCTTATTCGCCGATCCCCAGCGCGGCGACTACCACCTCAAGTCCGAGTTCGGCCGCCACTGGGTCCCGGACGGCAACGATGTCCCGCCCGGCGGACTATGGGTTCTGGACGATCAGACCAGTCCCTGTGTCGATGCCGGCGACTGGCAGGAGGGCCCCGGCCTCGAACCCGAGCCCAACGGCGGCCGTGTTAATATGGGCGCTTATGGCGGCACCCCCTTCGCCAGCCGTGGCCGCTGGCCCCTGCGGGGCGATATTGACCGCGATGGACGCGTCGGGCTGTCCGATCTGGCCATCCTGGCCGAGGATTGGATGCTGATGCTGCCTTGGGCGCGATAGGCCGACCCAGTCCACAGAAACGCCGCTTTCTGCCCGGTCAGGCCGGCGAGGGCCATTTTCGTCCTTTCCGCGTTGACATGCCTTGCGCGATTGCTATAATAAGGTTAGATTTTTTGCCAGGGTTGGAAGCGGTCAGGCTGGGGAAGGAGGCCAGATATCGCGACCGGAGGTGGACAGTCTGGACGGGCACGGCGTGGGCACCGCGGATTCACCGTCATCGAGTTGCTGGTCGTTTTGTTCGTCATTTCGCTTCTGTTGTCCATCCTTGTGCCGTCCCTGGGCAAGGTCCGCCGACATGCCCGCGCTCTGCACAGCCGCTCCAATCTCCGCGAGATCGCCCGCGCGGTGAACGTCTACGCCGTCGACAACAACGACTGGTACCCGCCTTCCGTGGCCACAAATGGTCCTGACGTGCGGTTCTTGAGCTGGACGATGCCCAACCGTCTTGTCGCGGTGGACGCCCAGGGCCCTCGCGTCCACCGGTCCATCTCGGCCTATCTGGGGCCCTACGTCGGGGACGTGGAGGTGATGCAGTGCCCCAATGCCCCGCGGCGGTTCCGCTATTTGGAGGACGCTTGGGACCAGGGGGATGCCTGGGACAACCCCGACAACGGACCCGGCCCGGACGAATTGCGAGGCTCTTACTGCATGTTCTGGGATTACCGCGGCTACATGCCCGAGTTTGACCGGGCCTTCCGCGGAGCCGAGAAGTCGGCCGGACAGGCCGGCGACAGTACGCTCCTGGCGACGGACTATTTCGCCTTTGACCACCGGCGGCACCCTAACGCCTACGCCAGTTGCGAGAAGTTCGCGGCCTCCGACCGCACCATCGAATCCAGCTTCTATCCGAGCTACTGGCAGACCGATGAGCCGCTGACCGGTATTCGTATCCGCCCGGCGGCCGCGTTTATCGACGGCCACGTCGAGCCGTTTGACGCACAGGACACCGTCGAGGTCAAGGTCGCCAAGACCGCCGATGGCCGGGTCCCCTTCGCCGATCAGCTCCAGGCGGGAACCGTTCTCATTCCCCGCCAAGCCGCACGATAGGGCGGGTGTTTTCTTCAGCTTGTGCCGTCAGGTCCTTGGCGTTTTCCATCTCCTCCAAAGACGCGATGCTGTCTCGGAGTGGTCGAATGGAGAAATCTCTGATTCTCTCAAGTCTTTTTTCAATATAGGTTTATATTGAATCGGCTGGAAATCTCGAGAAAAATCCGATCTGGGTGTTTGACTTGGCCGTAAGTAGGACTAAAATAGTCTTAGTTTGATTCGTGAGAGAACCAGGAAACGTCGAGCATGCAAGTGATACGGCAGAATACGGACTACGCGTTGCGGGCGATGATTCATCTGGCCGAGCGCGGCGACGAGGAGCCGGTTTCGGCGCGGAAACTGGCCCAGGCCGAGCAGATTTCCCCGCAGTTTGCCAGTAAGATCATGCAAAAGCTTCAATCGGCCCACTTGGTGACGAGCACCATGGGGCCGAAGGGCGGTTTTTTGCTGGCCCGCCCGGCCAAGCAGATTAACCTGCTCGACGTCATCCAGGCCGTTCAGGGGCCGGTCAGCGTCAGCGACTGCGTCTTCTCAAGGGATGTGTGCCCGCGACGGCCGGCCTGCACGATCAGCCCGCGGCTGGCGGCTTTGCAGGGTATGATCGAGGGTTTCCTGAAGGACATCTCGGTGGCCGACCTGGTCAACGGAGCCGACAAAGACTCGCAGTTCTCATATAGGGAGATCAGCCATGGCTGAAGCCAAACGGACCGACGTTCTGGATACGTGTGTCGCCCAGGCTCAAACGCTGGCCGACCTGGTGGATTACGCCGACCAAGCTATCGTCAGCAAACGCATCATCGACAAGCCCACCGGCACGGTGACGCTTTTCGCCTTTGACGCCGGCCAGCGGCTCAGCACCCACCAGGCGCCCTACGACGCCCTGGTGCAGGTCGTGGAGGGCGCCGCCCACGTGACCATCGACGAGCGGCCAATGAACGTGTGCGCTGGTCAGGTCGTGCTCATGCCGGCCAACGTGCCGCACGCTGTTGCCGCCGAGCAGCGATTCAAAATGCTCCTGACCATGATCCGGGAAGGCGCCCGGTCGTAAGGAAACGCACGTGACAAGGAACGCATGAGGAAAGGGAAGGAAATGTTCTGCTATCAATGTGAGCAAACCGCCAAGGGAACCGGCTGCACAAAGATGGGTGTCTGCGGCAAGGACCCGCAAACCTCGGACCTGCAGGACCTGTTGATCCACGCGTGCAAGGGCATCGCCTGGCACGCCCACAAGGCACGGCAGGGGGGCAAGGCCGACCGTGAGATCGACCGTTTCGTCGTGGAATCGCTCTTCACGACCGTCACGAACGTCAATTTCGACCCGGCGCGGCTTGAGGAGTGGATTCAGCGGGCCGACCAGGTGCTCGACAAGGCCCGGCGACTGAGCGGCATCACCGAGGCCGCACCATCGGAGGCCGCATGGAAGCCTGCCGTCGATCACGCAGGCCTGCTCGATCAGGCCCGGCAGGTGGGTATCGACAAGCGCAAGGCCGAGCTGGGTGATACGATCGCGGGCCTGCAGGAGCTGCTGGTGTACGGGCTGAAGGGCACCGCCGCCTACGCCGATCATGCCGCGCTCCTCGGCCATGAGGATGACGCGGTTTATGCTTTCTTCCATGAGGCCTTGGCATTCCTCACGACCGAAGAGGCCACGCAAGTCGATCCGCTGCTGGGGATGATCCTGCGGGCCGGCGAGGTCAACCTCCGCGTGATGGAGCTGCTCGACGCCGCCAACACCGGTGCCTACGGCCATCCTGAGCCGACGACCGTCCGCGTCACGCCCGTCAAGGGCAAGGCGATCGTCGTCTCCGGGCATGACCTGCGCGACCTCCAGATGCTCCTCGAGCAGACCGAGGGTAAGGGCATCAACGTCTACACGCATGGCGAAATGCTGCCTTGCCTGGCGTACCCGGAGCTCAAGAAGCACAAACACCTCGTCGGCAACTACGGCGGCGCGTGGCAGGACCAGCAAAAGGAGTTTGACGCCTTCCCCGGCGCGATTCTCATGACCACCAACTGCATTCAAAAGCCCAGGGACGGCTATAAGGGCCGCATCTTCACCACCGGCCTGGTGGCCTGGCCGGGGGTCACGCACGTTGCCGCCGACGCCGACGGCCACAAGGACTTCACGCCCGTCATCGAGGCCGCGCTGGCCGCGCCTGGCTTTACCGTGGATGCGCCCGAGAAGACCATCACCATCGGCTTCGGGCACGAGGCGGTCATGGGCGTCGCCGACAAGGTCATCGACGCCGTCAAGGCCGGCCAGATCCGCCACTTCTTCCTGGTCGGCGGCTGCGACGGCGCCAAGAGCGGGCGCAACTACTACACCGAGCTGGCCCAGGCCATTCCCGATGACTGTGTGATCCTCACGCTGGCCTGCGGCAAGTACCGCTTCAACAAGCTGGCGTTCGGCGATATCGGCGGTATCCCCCGCCTGCTCGACGTGGGTCAGTGCAACGACGCCTACTCGGCGATCCGCATCGCCCAGGCCCTGGCCGACGCCTTCGGCTGCGGCGTCAACGACCTGCCACTGTCGCTCGTGCTCAGTTGGTACGAGCAGAAGGCCGTGTGCATCCTGCTGACGCTGCTGTATCTGGGCATTCAGAACATCCGGCTCGGGCCGTCGCTGCCGGCTTTCATCACGCCGGAGGTGCTCAACGTGCTCGTGGACAAGTTCAATATCGCGCCGATCGGGACCGTGGAGGCCGACCTGAAGGCCATTCTCGGCTCGGCGGCGTAACTCCGAGGAAAACCACCGTGCTGCGTAACATCGTGGTGATCGACGAAGAGAAGTGTGACGGCTGCGGTCAGTGCGTCACCGCCTGCGCCGAGGGCGCCATCCGCATTGTGGACGGCAAGGCCAAGCTCATCAGCGAGAACTACTGCGATGGTCTGGGGGCCTGCCTGGGGCATTGTCCCAGGCAGGCTATCACCGTCGAGCAGCGGGATGTAGCCGCGTTCGATGAACAGGCCGTACAGGAGCACCTGGCGGGCCAAGCGGCCGAGCAATCGGCGGCTCCGGCGACGCCGCCTTTGGGCTTCGTCTGCCCGGGCATGGCGGCACGGCGCCTCACACCGAGCCAGGCGCCCCCGGCGGATGGTGACGGTCCGGCGGTGCCGTCGGCCTTGCGCCAGTGGCCGGTGCAACTGTCGCTGCTTTCGCCGACGGCCGAGTTCCTCAAGGGGGCCGAGCTGTTGCTTGTGGCCGACTGTGTGCCGCTGGCGGTAGGGGACTTTCACCGGCGATGGCTTGCGGGC
>DSDH01000274.1 GCA_011055475.1 Phycisphaerales bacterium
CCGTATCGCCAGGACATGCCCACGCGAGCGTGGGCATGCCACCCGGCGCTTGATGGGTCGGGGCGTGCGTGCGTGGGGCGTGCGTGCGTGGGGCGTGCCACCCGGCGGACGCATAGCCCCGCAGGGGCGTCAGTTCCATAGCCGGGGGCGTGAGCCGCCGGTGGCGGCCCCCCTCCAGAATCCGCAGCCCCGAAGGGGCGGCACCGTCATCGTCATTCCGAGTCCGCCGTAGGCGGATCGAGGAATCCGTTCTTCAGCGTCGCGCAGCGACACCGCTGATGCCGTTGCGGCCCCTCGTCCGGTGCCTTGCGGAAGGTTATCCTTTCAGGGGTGGTTGATTCGGCCGATTCGTTCGTCTATAGTAGGAGGTTCGGGTGGACGAATCGGATAACTGCCGCAATGAAGCTGGTTTACCACGGGATTACGGTTCACGACAGCCCGGTTGAAGTCCGGGAAAGGCTCGCGCTGAGCGGCGACGAGCAGGATGGGCTGCTGCGCCGATTTCACGCCGCCGGGGCCGTCGCCGAGGCCCTGGTGCTGCACACCTGCAACCGGACGGAGTTCTACCTGTACGCCCGCAAGGACCTCAACACCCGGCGTTTCGTGGCCAACCTGCTCGAGCGGCTGCGGCCGGGCGCCGGCGCGGTCTGGCGCGACGGCCACAACACCCTCATCGGCACCGACGCCGTGCGGCATCTGTTCGAGGTGGCCGCCGGCCTCGATTCGCAGATGATCGGCGAGAACCAGATTGTCAGCCAGCTTAAACACGCCTACACCATGAGCATCGAGCGGCGGATGAGCCGGTTCTTTTTCCACCGCCTGCTGCACAACGCGTTTCGCGTCGCCAAGGCGGTGCGGACCCAAACCGACATCAACTGCGGAGCCGTGTCGATCAGCCTGGCGGCGATCGCCCTGGCGCGGTCGCTGCTGGATGTGTCCGCGGCGAGGGTGCTGCTGGTCGGCGCCGGGCAGAATGCGGCCATCGCCGCCAAGTACTTGGTCAAGGCCCGGCCCCGCCGGTTTATCATCGCCAGCCGCACCCTGGACAGCGCCCAGGAGCTGACCCGGCGCTTTGAGGGGGCCGAGGCCGCGTTGCTCGATCAAGTCCCCTCTCTGCTGACCCAGGCCGACTTGGTGCTGTGCTCGACGGCCGCGATCGAGCCGGTTATCACCCCGGCCAACGCCGCCGCCGCGCTGGATGCACGAACCACGCCGGTCACGATTCTGGACATCGCCGTGCCACGGGACGTCGATCCGGTCCTGGCGGCGCATCCCAACGTGCGATTATTCAACATCGATGACCTTGAGGAGCAGATCGCCGACAACAAGGCCCGGCGACTCCGCGAGATTCCCAAGGCCCGGGCCATCGTGGAGGAGCACACGCAGAAGTTCACGGCGTGGCTGGAATCGCTCGACACGGCCGAGGTCATCAGCACGTTGATGCGACGGTACACGGCCTATGCCCGACGGGAGGCCCGCCGCTACGCCAAGGACTTCGCCCCCGACGATCAGGAGAAGCTCGAGCGGTTCGCCGAGTCGCTGGCGCGCAAGATACTGCACGGTCCCATCCGTTACCTGAAGAACGGCCCGGATGAGCAGCCGTCCAGCCAACAGCTTCAGGCGGCCGATCTGGCGATGCGGATGCTGCTGGCCGAGGACCTGGCGGCGGGGGACGACGCATGACCGCGCTACGCGCAGCGACGCGCGGCAGCCGCCTGGCGCTGGCCCAGACCCGGTGCGTGATGGAGGCGCTGCGGCGGCACGAGCCAGACCTTGAGATCGAGACGGTTATCGTAAGCACCCACGGTGATCGCGACCGGACGACTGCGCTGGATCGTTTGAACGCCGTGGGGGTGTTCACCAAGCAGGTCGAGCAGGCCCTGCTGGATGGCCGGGCCGAGATCGCCGTCCACAGCTTCAAGGACCTGCCCAGCGAAGCCGCCGGGGGGTTGACGATCGCGGCCATCCCCGAACGCCGATGGGCCCAGGACATCCTGGTCGCGCGGGGACCGCTGGCCGGGCCGGAGGCTCTGGCGGCGGGCGCGACGGTGGGTACATCCAGCCCCCGACGCCGGGCCCTTCTAGCCGCCGCAAGAGAAGACCTGAACATCCTGCCCGTGCGGGGCAACGTGCCGACCCGCGTCGCCAAGGTCGACCGGGGCGAGTTCGACGCCGTGATGCTCGCGCGGGCGGGGTTGGAGCGGCTGGGTCTGGCCGAGCGGATCAGCGTCGTCCTGGACCCCATGGTCTTCGTGCCGGCCCCCGCACAGGGCGCGCTGGCGGTGCAGTGCCGGACCGATGACGCCGCGACGCGCGATCTGCTGCGGCGGATCGACCACGGACCGACGCGAACGGTGGTTTTGGCCGAACGGCAGGTCCTGGCCGGCCTGCACCCGGGATGTCATGCCCCGATCGGCGTCTATGCACGGCTCGAAACGGACGATACAATGCGGCTGATCGGATTCCTGGCCGATCCCGACGGTTGCCGGCCGATCCGCCGGGAGGTGGCCGGTCCTGCGAAGGACGCCGAGGGGTTGGCCGCGCGGCTTGTCGAAGCGATTCTGACCGCCGGGGGCGCCGATATCCTCAAGACCCTGGAGAACGCATGACACGGGGAAAGGTCTATCTCGTCGGCGCCGGCCCCGGAGATGAGCGGCTCGTGACGCTGCGGGCGATCGAGGTGCTCGGTCGGGCCGACTGCATCATCTATGACGGCCTGGCCAATCCCGGTCTGCTGCGGCACGCCCGACCCGAGGCCGAGCGGATCTCGGTCCGCAAGCGGACCGGACCCAAGCCGGCCACACAGGACTACGTGAACGCCCTGATCGTGGAAAAGGCCCGACAAGGAAAGACGGTTGTGCGTCTCAAGGGCGGGGACCCCGGCCTGTTCGGCCGTGCCCAGGAGGAGGCCGCCGCGTGCATCGAAAACGGCATTGCCTTTGAGATCGTGCCGGGCATTACCGCGGCCCTGGCGGCTGCGGCCTGTACGGGGATCTTCCTGACCGACCGCCAGTGGGCCTCGCAGGTCGTGTTCGTGACCGGTCGCGAGGCCGAGAACAAGAGCGAGCCGCAACTGGACTACGGATTCCTGGGCCGGTTCGATGGCACGATCGTGCTGTACATGGCGATGGGCACGCTGGACCGCATTGCCGCGGCCCTGGTCGAGAATGGCAAGGCCCCGGACACCCCCGTCGCCGTGATTCAGCACGCCACCACGCCACACCAGCGGTTGCTGGGCTCGCGGCTCGACCACGTCGCCGAGGTCTGCCGCGATCAGGGGTTCGCCGCGCCGTCCATCGTCATCATCGGGCCCGTCGCCGCGGCCGATGAGCGTTTCAACTGGTTCATGAGCCGCCCGTTGTTCGGCAAGCGAATCGTCATCACGCGGGACGCCGCGGGCAACGACCTGTTCACCTCGCGACTGACCGCGGCCGGGGCCATCCCCGTGCGATTCGACGGTATCGAGATCGTCGATTGCAGCGATACCGCCGGCGAGGTGCTCGCCCACCTCGGCACGTTTGACTGGGTGATCTGGACCAGCGCCAACGGGGTGCGGCACACGTTCGCGGCGCTGTATCGCCTGGGCCGTGATGCCCGGGTCTTGGGCAAGGCCCGCGTGGCCTGCATCGGCCGACAGACCGCCGACGAACTCGAACGGTTCGGCGTTCGCGCCGACATGATCCCGACGCGATACACCAGCCATGCCCTGGCCGATGAATTGACGGCCGCCCATGACATGGCCGGCCGTCGCGTGGTGCTGCTCCGCTCGCAAATCGCCGGGCGGGACCTGGCCGACGCTCTGAGCCGGGCCGGGGCCGAGGTGCACGACGTGGGCATCTACACCGTGCGTACCCGCAGGAACCCGACGGACGAATTAACAACCCAGATTCAGGATGGCCGCATCGACTGGATCACGTTCACCAGCACCAGCACCGTCGAGGCCTTCTTCGCACAGGTGCCGCTGGAGATCGTACAAAACGCCGCCGTGCGGATCGGCTCCATCGGCCCGGTGGTCACGCAACATCTTCGACGGATGGGCCTTGAACCGGCCGTCCAGGCCGACGTACACACCATCGACGGCCTGGTCGAGGCCATCGAGGACGCCTCATGATTAACGTCACGAAATTGTACTGCGGGCGGTCGGGCCAGTCGGATCGGCTGCGATACCCGGAACGGAAGAACACCCGCCCCATCGTGGTGTTTAACTGCACCGCGCGATGCAACCTGCAATGCCTCCACTGCTACAGCGCCTCGGACGCCTCGCGGGCGGAAACCGAGCTCGATACGGCGCAGGCCCGCGGGCTGATCGATCAACTGGCCGAGTACCGTTGCCCCGTCCTGCTGTTCAGCGGGGGCGAGCCGCTGCTGCGGGAGGATATTTTTGAGCTGCTGGATTACGCCCGGCACCGTGGGCTGAGGACGGTTCTGTCCACCAACGGCACGCTCATCACCCGCGACGTGGCGGAACATCTGATGCGCCTCGATCTCGGCTATGCGGGTATCAGCCTTGACGGCCCGGAGGCCCTGCACGATCGGTTCCGCGGTCGGAGGGGAGGTTTCCGGGCCACGCTCGACGGCATCGAGCACTGTCGACGGTTCGGCATCCGCACGGGTCTGCGGTTCACGATGACCCGACACAACTGCGAGCACATCGACGCCGTCTTTGATATCGCGGAGAATGCCGGCGTGCGGCGGATCTGCTTCTATCATCTGATCCGCACGGGACGGGCTCAAGACCTGGCCGAGGAAACAATGAGCGCCGAGCAGACCCGTCGGGCCGTGGATCACATCTTCGACAGGACCGATGCGCAGGTTTACGACGACCTGGTCGACGAGGTCCTGACGGTGGGCAACCACGCCGACGGTCCGTATCTGCTGATGCGGATGAACCGCGAGCAAAGTCCGCTGGCCGCGCAGGCGATGAACCTGTTGCTGCGCGGCGCGGGCAACCGTATCGGCCAGAACATCGCCAGCATCAACTGGGACGGCCAGGTCTACCCCGATCAGTTTTGGCGCAACTATTCCCTGGGCAACGTGCTCGAACGCCCGTTCGGCGAGATCTGGGACGACACCACCGATCCGGTGATGCAGATCCTGCGACACAAGGACAAGCACCGCGATCCGAAGTGCGCCCGCTGCCGGTTTTTCGAGGTCTGCCAGGGCAACTTTCGTTCGCTGTCCGGCCGGCCCGATCCGGCCGACTGGTGCAACGAGCCGCCCTGCTATCTGACCGAGCGCGAGATCGCCCCGCCTGAGGAGACCTGACCATGGCCTTTCCACACACCCGCCTGCGACGGCTACGAACGAGCCCGGCGATGCGTCGGCTGGTGCGTTCCACGCAGGTTACGCCGGATGATCTGGTCTATCCCCTGTTCGCGTGCCCCGGCCGAGACGTGCGCGAGCCGATCGCCTCGATGACCGGGTGCTATCATTTTTCACCCGATCGCATCGCCGCCGAGGCTGCCGAGGCGGCCTCGCTGGGCATCCCGGCGGTGCTTCTGTTCGGCCTGCCCCAGGCCAAGGACGCCACGGGTTCGGAGGCGTGGGCCGACGATAACGCCGTCTGTCAGGCGGTTCGCGCGATCAAGCAGACCGTACCCGACCTGGTCGTGATTACCGACGTGTGCCTGTGCGCGTATACGGATCACGGGCACTGCGGCGTCGTCCGCGACGGCCGCATCGACAACGACGCCACGCTGGAGCCGCTGGCCCGCACCGCCGTCGCGCACGCCCGGGCGGGCGCGGATTTGGTCGCTCCCTCGGACATGATGGACGGCCGCGTGGCCGCCATCCGTCGCGCCCTGGACGATGAGGGGCTCATCGAGGTCGGCATCCTCTCCTATGCGGCCAAGTACGCCTCGGCGTTCTACGGCCCGTTTCGCGAGGCGGCCCACAGCGCCCCCGGCTTCGGCGACCGCAAGACCTACCAGATGGACCTGGCGGCCGACCACCAGGCCCTTCGCGAGATCGAGCTGGACATCGCCGAGGGCGCCGATATCGTCATGGTCAAGCCGGCCCTGGCGTACCTGGATATCCTCTGCCGGGCTCGGGAACGTTTCGACGTGCCGTTGGCGGCCTATAACGTCAGCGGCGAATACATGATGCTGCACGCCGCGGCCGAAGCGGGCCTGGTGGACCTGGAGGCCTGCGCCCTGGAAGTGCTGACGGCGATCAAACGCGCCGGCGCGGACATCATCATCACCTACTTCGCCAAGGACGTCGCCCGACGGTTGCACCCATGAGCGACACGCACCCGCCCCAGCCCAAGTTGATCAAGCCGCGTGTGATTGCCTTCGAGGTCACGCGACGCTGTCCGCTGCATTGCCGACATTGCCGCGCGGCGGCGACCGCGCAGGGTCAGGACCCGCTCTCCACGGAGCAATGCAAGGCCATCCTGGAGGGAGTCGCCGCCTTCACCCGGTGCGTAATGATCTTCACGGGCGGCGAGCCGATGGAACGGCCGGACGTGGTCGAGCTCATTGAAGCGAGCCGCGCGTTGGGGCTGCGGCCCGTGATGGCCACGTGCGGATTGCACATCAATGATGAATCGATTCAACGGCTCCGACGGGCCGGACTGCTCGCGTTGTCGTTCTCGCTGGACGGCGCGACGCCCGAAACGCACGATGCCTTCCGTGGATGGAATGGCGCGTTTGGAGCCGTTGAGAGCGCGATCGCCTGTGCGCGCCGCGCCGGGGTGTCGTTCCAGATCAACACCACGATCACCCGACACAACGTGGATGAGCTTCCCGCCATCGCCCGGCAGGCGGTGGAGCTGGGCGCGAGCTGCTTCAATCCGTTTATTCTCGTGCCCGTCGGCCGGGGCCGCGAGCTCGAGGATCTGATCCTCTCGCCCGATGTGTATGAGCGGGTCCTGCACGACCTGGCGAAGCTCAAGGCGACGCTGCCCATCGACGTGCGCGTGACCTGTGGGCCGCAGTTCGCCCGCGTGGCCCGACAGCGGAAGATTCCCGCCGCCCACCGCGTGCCGGGGTGCCTGGCCGCCACCGAGTTCGCTTTCATCAGCCACACCGGCGAGGTGCAGACCTGCGGATTCCTGGAGATTTCCGCGGGCAATCTCGTCGAACACGATTATGACTTCGGGGCGATCTGGGCCGGCTCGGAATACCTGCAATCCCTGCGCGACACAAGCCGGTATCAGGGAGCGTGCGGGACCTGCCAATACCTGGCCGTGTGCCGCGGCTGCCGCGCCCGGGCGTTGACCATGCGAGGCGATGTGCTTGCGGCCGATCCGATCTGCGTGCTGACCCGCCGGAGCGAGGGGCCATGAGCGGCATGCCCACCAAATTCGAGATGCGACTGCTGGACGTCCTGCAGGATCCCCTGCCGCTCGTATCGCGACCGTTTGAAGTCATCGCGGATCGCTTGAACCATGATGAGGCGAGCATCATCGCGGCGACCCAGCGCCTTCGAACCGAGGGCTGGGTCCGCCGCTTTCGCGGGCGGATCGACTATCGCGCGTTGGGCCGCCAGGCGGTTCTGGTGGCGGCATCGGTCCCTGAAGAGCGTCTCGCATCCGTTGTTGAGTACATTAACGCCCTGCCGGGTGTGTCGCACAACTACCTGCGCGATCACGAATACAACCTGTGGTTCACGCTGCAAGACCGATCGCGCGAGGCCATTGACCGGCGGCTAGAGGCGTTGGGCGGCCAGACCGGCGTGTCGTTTCACGCGATGGAGGCGCTGCAGGTGTTCAAGCTGGACGTGCGCTTCCGCCTGTGCGCTGATTCACCCGCCCGCCAGGCCCTGCCCTCCATCGTCATGGTGGAGCCGCCCGGCACGCTCACGAACATGCAGCGGCGATTGTTGGAGGCGGTTCAGCACGATCTGCCCCTCGTGCCGAGGCCATTCGCCGAAATGGCCGGTCCGGACGCGTCGGAGTCACAGGTCATTGCGGCGCTAGCGGACATGCAGCAACGCGGCGTCCTGCGGCATATCGCCGCGATGGTCGATTACCGTCGGCTCGGCTACGTGGCCAACGGCATGCTCTGCCTGCGCGTCGATCCCGACCGCATCGGCGCCGTGGGCCCGCAGCTCGCCGAATCGGATGCGGTCAGTCACTGCTACGAACGGCGGCCGTTCGCGGGCTTTCCGTATAACCTGTTCGCGATGATGCACGCCCGCAGCGCCGACGCTTTACATGAAATCGCCGATGGCTTCATTCAGCGGCCCGGCGTTCAGGCTGACGTCGTGCTCCACACCGTTCGCGAGCTCAAGAAGCAACCCGTGCGGATCGTTCCCGACCAGCCCTAGCGGGCCGTTGAAAAACGTATGGGCCACAGAAACCGGCCCTTTTTGTCATTCCCGCCCGCCTGCGGCACGCTTCCACTCCGGCGGGAACCCACGCTTTGCGTGCAGAGAACACACCACACGTTGAGCGTGGACCCCGGATCAAGTCCGGGGTGACACCTTTTTCGACAGGCTGCTAACGCGTTGACGAGGCTCCGCAGGCCTCCGGCAGGTCGAATCCGCACGCCAGCCACTGCTCAGCGAACAGGGCAAAATCGGCCAGATCCACGCGGCAATCGCCGGTAAAGTCCATGCTCGGCCGATCCACACAACGGGGCGCGGGCTGTGGGCCGGCCTGCCCCGTACTCTTCGATGCCCAGGCGGTCGCGCCGTAGGCCCCCATATTCGCCCGTCCACCGTTCGGGCTGGGCTCGGAGCCAATCGGCTCGGCGGGATCAGCGGCGTCAATACAGGGGCTGGTGACATCATCGAACAGCCAGTCCTGCGCGTTCGCGTCCCACCGGCCCGCCTCGGAGCGCAAGTGGTAGTTGCCATCTTGCCATACATCGTCGCTCGGATCCTCGGGCGTGCCCGTATCGAGCCAGTAACCGTCGGCCGCAAAGAGCGGATCGGCCGCCATGTCGCCCGGCCCGGCGAACGCCCCGGCGTCGAAGTGCCGCCGGTTGGCCCAGAAGGCGTTATAGCGGCTCTCGACCGCACCGGATACGGCCACGTCGTTCCAGGCGAGGATGTTGCCCGTCACCGGCCCCAGCGCCCCGCGCACCGCCGTGCCGTTGCCCACCAGCGTGTTGAACGCCACCACCGCGTTACAATCGGCGATGGCCGCGTCGGCGCCGCCCGACAGAATGTTGTTGACGATCCAGCCGCGGCATTGCTCGATCGCCGCGCCCGCCGTTCGCCGGACCACGTTGCCCTGGATCATCCCATCGCAGAGAACCAGGCCCGCGGCATTGTCCTCGGCCAGATTGTCCAGGATCGGCCCCACACAGCCGGAAAGAATCACGCCGGCTTGGGCGGTGAACACATTGCCCTCGATCGTCGCCCGACAATCCACCAGTCCTTGCTCATTGTCACGGATCGTATTTGCGTGAATGTGCCCGTCACAGGCCTCCAGGGCCACGGGATTGCCGGCGATGAGATTGCCGGTGATCGACCCGTCGCACTGGGAAAGCCCGCCCTGGCCGTTGTCGAGGATCGCGTTCTGCTCGACGGTCCCATCGCAGTCGTACACACCGTATGTTTCGGCCCGTCGGATCACGTTCTGCCGAAGCGTCCCATCACAGGCCCACAGGCCCACGCCATTGTCCTGCACCACGTTGTCGCGGATCAGTCCGGCGCAACCCACCACGCCCGCCTGGCCGCACGCCTCGATCACGTTGTCCGTGATCGCCGGCGCCGCCCCGGCCACTCCGACGATCCCCGAACCGGCGGCACACCGGATGATATTGTGGGCCAGCGTCGGATCGGCCTGGTAGCAGCGGATGGCCGCAGCCGCGCCCGACTCGACGGTCAGACCCATCAACACCGAGGCAGGCGTCTCGCGGAAATCGAACACCACACACGGCTCATTCTCCGACACCAGGATCGTCGCCACGATGTAATTCGGGTCCGTCGGGGCGATGCTGCGCACGGTGATGGCCCGGTTGTTGAAGCGGAGGCTCTCGGCGTAGGCGCCGGGCAGCACCAGCACCGTCGCACCGTCGGCTGCGGCGTCAATCGCCTCCTGAACCCGCTCGAAATCGCCCGCGCCGGCGGCGTCGACGATCAGCGTGTCGGCCTGAGGCGCCAGCAGCATAAAAGGCCCATCGCCCACGTCGAACACCTCCGGCCAGGCGGCGTCACGCACGCGCAGACGCGCCGGCCCGGCCGGACTGACCGGCACCCGCCAATCATACCCGCCCGTGTTGACCAGGGTCTCGATAGGAATCCAGTCCGCTTGCCCAACCGGCCGGTATTCCAGCACGATCTCCGTCACGGTTCCGATGGTGTTCCAGGTCACCGGATACGTCCGCCCGGCAACCCATACCTGACCGGCGGCGGGCGTGAGCAGTTCCAGGCCGCCGGTGGCGATCGTGAAGACCGCATCGCTTTGATCATGGATGTCGGGCAGATCGACCAGCCCCACGCGTATTCGGCAGCGATCCGAGTTGACCGCCGGCACCCGCCAGTCGAACCGCCCCACCGGCTCGGCCGTCGCAATCGCCTGCCAGGATTGCCCATCGTCGGTTGAGAACTCCAACAGGACCCGCCCCAGCGCCAACGGGGCCTCCCACAGGATCGGCGTGGTCCGCCCGGCGTACAGGCGTTCGCCCCCGTTGGGCTCGAAAAGCCGCACGGTCTGGGCCTCGACCGCCAGGCCGACGCCGTGATAGCCCCCCGTGGCGACGGCAATGAGCGAGGCGTCCGGCGGCGGATCGGCCTGACCGTAGTTGTTCTGTCCCCAGGCCACCGGCAGGCCGCTGCGGGTCAGGGCCACGTTAAGTTGCGCCGCGGCGCCGATCCGCAGGTAGTCGTCACCGCCCGGCAAACCGCTGATCAGACCGTACAGGTCCCGCCCCCACGCTCGCAGCGTGCCGTCGCCATGCAGGGCCAGGCTGTGGGCGTTGCCGGCCGCCACCTGCACAAAACCCGCACCGGTCGGTACATCGCACTGGCCCGAATCGTTCCGCCCCCACGCCGCGAGGGTCCCATCCCGCCGGATCGCCAGCGTGTGAAACGCCCCCGCCGCCACCGCCACAAAGTCGTTTGCATCCGGCGATTCGCATTGGCCGTAGGCGTTCGAGCCCCAACACCGCACCGCCCCATCCGCTCGCAGAGCGACGCTGTGGTAATAGCCCCCGTCGATCGCGATAAAGTCCCCGCCCGCGGGCACGTCGCATTGGCCGGCCGAACTATCCCCCCACGCCGCCAGAGACCCGTCGGCCCGCACGGCCAGGGCGTGATTCGTCCCCGCGGCCAGCATCGTGAACGGTCCATCGTCGGGGGGCGTTGTCAAACCGTACTCCGCTGAGCCCCACGCCACGACAGATCCATCCCGCTGCAGGGCGATGCTGCTGTAGACCGTCGCCACGACCGCCGCGAAGTCATTGCCGTCCGGCACATCGCACTGCCCGTGGTTGTTCATCCCCCACGCGACCAGCCGCGCCGCCGACGCCCAGGGACATACCAACGAGAGA
>DSDH01000252.1 GCA_011055475.1 Phycisphaerales bacterium
CTGGCCTTCGTCACCGGCGGTCTCGGGGTGGTGTTCATCTACCTGGTCGGTGACCAGCTGATGCTCAACATCATTCCCACCCGCATCTTCCCGATGATGACCAACTCGGATCTGGCCGCCATCCCGCTGTTCATCTTCATGGCCGCGATGCTGGAGCGGGCCGGGCTCATCGAGGAGATGTTCGACGTGGTCTACAAGTGGATGGGCGGGCTCAACGGCGGCCTTGCCGCGGCCACCATCCTCGCCTCCACCATTCTCGCCGCCATGGTCGGCGTGATCGGTGCGGCGGTGGTGACCATGGGCATCATCGCCCTGCCGGCGATGATGCGGCGCAAGTATGATCCGAAGATCGCGCTGGGCTCGATCATGGCCGGCGGGACCCTCGGCATTCTCATCCCGCCGTCGATCCTTGCCATCCTCTACGCCGTGGTCGCCCAGCAGTCGGTGGGCGAACTGTATCTCGGCTCGGTGCTGCCGGGGCTGATGCTCTCCGGGCTCTACGTCGCCTACGTGCTGTTCCGCACCTGGCGCAACCCGGCGCTCGGGCCGGCAGCACTGCCGGAAGTCGAGCGCGTGGGCCTGAGCGAGAAGCTGCGGCTGCTCGGGCGCCTCGCCGCGCCGCTGGTGCTGGTGTTCCTGGTGCTGGGCCTGCTGTTCGGCGGGATCGCCACCCCGGTGGAGGCCGCCGGCATCGGCTCGTTCGGCGCGATCATCGTGGCCATCATGCACCGGCGCTTCAATATCCTCGCCCTGCGCGAGGCCTCGGTGACCACGGTCAAGGCCACGGCCATGGTGCTGTGGATCATCTTCGGCGCGTCCGTCTTCGTCGGCTTCTACATCCTGCAGGGCGGGCAGACCTTCATCACCGAGACCCTGCTGGGCACCGGACTGTCGGCCTACGGCATCCTGTTCCTGATGATGGTGCTGCTGGTGATCCTCGGCATGTTCCTCGACTGGGTGGGCATCCTGCTGCTGGCCGTGCCGATCTTCGTACCCATCATCCGCGCCCTCACCTTCGACGGCCTGTTCGGCCTGCCGGGGCCGGATGCGGACCAGGTGGTGCTGTGGTTCGGCGTCCTGTACCTGGTGAACATGCAGATGTCCTTCCTGAGCCCGCCTTTCGGCTACGCCCTGTTCTACATCCGCGGCGTCTGCCCGCCGGAGATCAGCATGGCGACCATCTTCCGCTCGGCGCTGGTTTTCCTCGGCCTGCAGACCCTCGGGCTGGCCCTGGTCATCCTCTTCCCGGCGCTCGCCACCTGGCTGCCGCGACTGGTGTATGGCTAGGGAAGCTCTCGTCATTCAGACCGTCCCCGGGAGGTATGGGCCATGAGTGAAGCGCGCATCGACATCGCCGGCCTGCAGGTTGCCCGTTCCCTGTTCGATTTCATCGAGCAGGAGGCGGCGCCGGGTACCGGCATCGACCCGGGGGCCTTCTGGCATGCGCTGGCCGACCTGCATCGGGGTTTCGCCCCGCGCAACCGCGAACTCCTCGCGCGCCGCGATGCCCTGCAGCAGCGCATCGATGCCTGGCATCGCGAGCATCGCGGCCAGCCGCACGATGCCGCCGCCTACCGGCGGTTTCTCGAGGAGATCGGCTACCTGCTGCCGGAGGGCGAGGACTTCGGTATCACCACCGAGAATGTCGATCCCGAAATCGCCGAGGTGGCGGGACCCCAGCTGGTCGTGCCCGTGAACAACGCGCGCTATGCGCTGAATGCGGCCAATGCCCGCTGGGGCAGCCTGTACGATGCGCTTTACGGCACGGACGTGCTGCCGGAGGACGAAGGCGCCGAGTGGGGCAGGGGCTACAACCCGGTGCGCGGGGCCCGGGTGATCGCGGCGGCCCGGGCCTTCCTCGATGACACCGTGCCGCTTACACGGGGACGCTACGCGGAGGTCATCGCCTTGGACCTGCACGAAGGCGTGCTGCGTGCCACGCTGGGCAACGGCGAGCACACGGGCCTCGCCGATCCGGCGCAGTTGCGCGGGTATCAGCACGTGGACGGCCGCCTCTCCGCCCTGCTGTTCCGGCATCACGGCCTGCACATCGAGATCCGTCTCGCCACCGATCTGGAGCCGCACGAGGTACGGCCGGTCGCCATCAGCGATGTCATCCTCGAGGCCGCGCTCACCACCATCCAGGACTGCGAGGACTCGGTGGCGGCGGTGGACGCCGAGGACAAGACGGCGGTGTACCGCAACTGGCTGGGACTGATGAAGGGCACGCTGGAGGCGAGCTTCGAGAAGAACGGCCGGTCGCTCGTGCGCCGGCTGGCGCCCGACCGCAGCTACATCGCCCCCGACGGCCATTCGTTCACGCTGCCGGGGCGCAGCCTCATGCTGGTCCGCAACGTCGGCCACCTGATGACCACCGATGCGGTGCGCGACGCCGACGGCGAGCCCGTCTTCGAGGGCATGCTGGATCTCATGGTGACCGCGCTCTGTGCCCTGCACGACCTGAAGGGTACGGGGGAGCTGAAGAACAGCCGCGCCGGCAGCATGTACATCGTCAAGCCCAAGATGCACGGGCCCGAGGAGGTCGCCTTCGTCGTGGAGCTATTCGCCGCCGCCGAGGCGGCGCTGGGTCTGGCCCCGGACACGCTCAAGATCGGCATCATGGACGAGGAGCGTCGCACCACGGTGAACCTCAGGGAATGCATCCGGGCCGCGCGCGAGCGCGTGATCTTTATCAACACGGGCTTTCTCGACCGCACCGGCGACGAGATCCATACCTCCATGGAGGCCGGTCCCATGCTGGGTAAGGGCCGCATGAAGCAGTCCACCTGGCTCACCGCCTACGAGGACTGGAACGTGGATACCGGCCTGGCCTGCGGGTTTCGCGGACGCGCGCAGATCGGCAAGGGCATGTGGACCATGCCGGACGAGATGAAGGCCATGGTCGAGGCCAAGGCCGCGCACCCGCAGGCCGGCGCCAATTGCGCCTGGGTGCCCTCGCCGACCGCCGCCACCCTGCACGCGATGCACTACCACCGGGTCGATGTGTCCGCCCGCCAGCAGGAACTGATCCGCGGCGGACGGCGCGCCTCGCTGGACGACCTGCTGACCATCCCGGTGGTCGCGCAGCCCGACTGGCCGGCCGCCGAGATCCGCGACGAGCTCGACAATGCCTGCCAGGGCATCCTCGGTTACGTCGTGCGCTGGGTGGACCAGGGGGTAGGAGCATCCAAGGTGCCGGACATCAACCACGTCGGCCTGATGGAGGACCGCGCGACACTGCGCATCGCCAGCCAGTTGCTGGCCAACTGGCTGCACCATGGCGTGGTGAGCGAGGATCAGGTGATGGACGCGCTGCGCCGCATGGCCGCCCTGGTCGACGAACAGAACGCCACCGACGTCCACTACCTGCCCATGGCCCCGCGGTTCGACGGCATCGCATTCCAGGCCGCCTGCGACCTTATCTTCCAGGGCCGCGCCTCGCCCAACGGCTACACCGAGCCCCAGCTGCACGCCCACCGGCGTGCGCTCAAGGCCGCCGTGCAGGAGTGAGAACCGACGAGCTCAATCGAGCCCGTTGCGCACCCGCCCGCGCAGCTGCTTGGTCTTGCCACGCTGCGTCTTTTCGTCCACGCGCCGGCGCCTGGCCGCCTTGCCGGGTTTCGTGGGTATGCGCGTTTTCTGCACCTGCGCCACGCCCTGGATCAGCGCCTGCAGGCGCGCCAGTGCATCCTCGCGGTTCTTCTCCTGTGTGCGGAAGCGTTGGGCCTTGATCACCACCACCCCGTCGGCGGTGATGCGCCGGTCCTTCAGGGCCAGCAGGCGTTCCTTGTAGAACTCGGGCAGCGACGAGGCGTTGATGTCAAAGCGCAGGTGAATGGCGGAGGCGACCTTGTTGACATTCTGGCCGCCGGCACCCTGCGCGCGCACCGCCGAGAGCTCGATCTCGTCGTCCGGGAGGGAGACGTTGCGGGAAATGAACAGCATGGTGAGTCAGGTTAGCACGCCCGGACGGAACCTTTCCGGTTTGGCGTATCTATATTAGCAATTACTAATATGTTATGATTTTCAGCATTCCGGGCCCCGGCCCACTCAGTCTTCTGGAGGCAACACCAATGACCATCGACCGCATCGTCATGATCTTCGCCGGCACCGTGATCCTGGTGAGCCTGGTGCTCTCCCAGCTGCATTCCGTGCACTGGCTGTGGCTGACTGCCTTTGCCGGCTTCAACCTGATCCAGTCCGCCATCACCGGTTTCTGCCCGCCGGCGATCCTGCTGAAGAAGCTGGGCTTCAAGCCGGGTTCCAGTTTCAAGTAAACCGCGCTCGGGCCTTGCGGCCGGCGTAGTCAGCAGCGGGGCGGAAACGCCCCGTTTTTTTGCCCGCAAACTGACCGTGGCGGGTAAACCCCCCCGTACCTCTCGCGGCGCCGCAGAGACCAGAGGGAAAAAACCGAAAATACCTGTCCTGCCCTTCTCAGCGGACCCCGCGTCTCTGGCGAGCCACGATAATGACCTGGTCTAGGTGGCCACGCGATTGCGGCCGCCCTTCTTTGCCCGGTAGAGGGCCCGGTCGGCGGCCTTGATCACGGCCTGCGGGTCGCGCGCCTTGCCGCCGGGCTCGGCCGCACCGATGCTGATGGTGATCTGCACCTGCCGGTTGCTGCCCTTGACGGCCTTTTCTCCCTTCTTGCGCGGCCGGTTTCGGCCGCGCACGGTAAACGGCGAGTCGGCGATGGCCTCGCGCAGGCGTTCCAGGTGCGGCAGGGTATCGTCAGCCCGCTTGCCGGCGAACAGCACCGTGAACTCCTCGCCGCCATAGCGGAACGGCTTGCCGCCGCCCTTCACCCCCTCAAGTCGCGCAGCCACCATCTTCAGCACCTCGTCGCCGACGTCGTGGCCGTAGGTGTCATTGAACTTCTTGAAGTGGTCCACGTCGAGCATGGCGATGGTGTAGCGGCCGCCGAGCTTCAGCAGTGCCTGGTTGAGCGCGCGTCGCCCCGGCAGGCCGGTGAGCTCGTCGCGGTAGGCCATGAAGTGCGAGACCTCCAGCAGCGCGACCACGAGGACGAGGATGGCGGTGGCGAAGAACACGGCGAGCAGGCCCCCGCCGTGACCCACGAGCAGGGCGTAGAGCATGACGCCCTGCGACCAGAACAGTCCGTACTCCATAGCATTGCGCTGGCGGATGCCCTGCACGGCGGCAACGGTCAGGCCGAACGCGAAGGCGAGCAGCGCGGGCTGGCTTACCGGCAGGTCCGCCAGTGCCCTCAGCGGCAGAAGCTCCCGGCCAAGGCCGGCGAGCCAGTCGAGCCGGTTGAGATACACCAGCGCCCAGAGGCCGGCCGCCTGCGCGCCGATCACGGCCCAGCGCAGCAGGCCATGCCAGGTGAAGATGCCGCGTTCCTTGATGACCGCGATCAGGGCGAGGTTGAGTGGCAACAGCACGGTCAGGGCATCGGCGAGCACCTGGCCGGCCGGCCCCGGCCGGGTGCCGAGTGAGGCCAGCAGCGCACCGCCCGTGCCGATGACCACGGTGGCGAAGACCAGGCGGCTGCGGTCGAAGCGCCAGCCGAGCAGCAGCGCGACGGCCACGACCGTGACGGGGTAGTAGCCCTGCAGACGCGCCAGCCAGGGGGCGAGGGCCGGGTGCTCGGCCATCAACAGTTGCAGGACGAAGATCAAGCCGCCGGGCACGGCAAAGGCCGCCAGGCCACGAATCAGTGAAGCAGGCACTCGGTACTCCGCAGGGGTGAACGCGGGGCCAAGCTTAGCGCGAATCCCGCGTGACAGGCGACCGCCGGCGCATACCCCCGCCGCGTCATCTCCGGTAGAGTGAGGCCAGGGGAGGCGCCCCATCACCGGGGCGCCGGGCAAACCGGAAGAAGAGCGACATGAAATGCGCATAGACGGTGCGCGGTACCGACCGTGGCACCTGATCACTCTGTTGCTGTGTCTGCTGCCCGCTGGCGCCGCGGCGGCCGTGGATGCCTCGGCAGACCGCCAGCGAATCGGTGCGCAGATGGAGGTTCTGCCCGATCCCGAGCGCAGGCTGGATTTCGCGGCCATGGGGCGCGAGGAGGTGGCCGGTCGCTTCGCGCCGCTGGCCTCGAACGTACCGAGCTTCGGCTTCGCCAACGCGGCCGTCTGGCTGCGTTTCGACCTGCACAACGAGACCGGGCAGCCGCTCGAGCGCCTGCTCGTCGTCGAGTGTTCCTGGCTCGACGCGTTGACGCTGTGGGTGGAGACGCCGGACGGACGCGTGAGCCGGCAGCACTTTGGCGACACCCTGCCCTATGCCGAGCGCGTCTACGACCATCCCCTGCCCGTGTTCCGTCTCACTGTGCCGCCGGGGACGAGCCGGGTAACGCTGCGGGCCGAGGCGCGCGACCCGCTGCTGGTGCCCGTCGACCTCTGGGAGCCGGAGGCCTTCGCGCGTCACGACCGCTGGACCTCGTTCTATTACGGGATCTTCTACGGCGCCATCGCCATCATGGCGGTGTACAACTTCTTTCTCTTCCTGTTCCTGCGCGACCGGCCGTACCTCTACTACGTGCTGTATCTCGCGGCCTTCCTGGCCATGAACCTCACCTACAACGGTTTCACTTACGCGCTGCTGTGGCGCGAGTCGCCGGAGTGGGTCAACTGGTTGCACCCGATCACGATCTACCTGTTCCAGATCACCGGCGTGCTGTTCGCCATTCACTTCCTGGGTACACGCACCCGCAATCCGGGGCTGCATCGTTTCCTCCTGGCTCTTCTCGTGGTGCTGGTGGCAGCCCTGCTGGGCTCGGGCCTCGTCGGGGGGTACTACGCCCACGTCTCCCTGTCGATCGCCCTGGTCGTGACCTATACGCTGACCGTGGTGGTGGCGGGCCTGCTGTCCTGGTGCCGGGGCAACCGCGCTGCACGCTTTTTCATCATCGGCAGCCTTTCCTCGCTGGTGGGTGCAAGCATCACCGCCCTGGTGGTCGCGGGCGTGCTGCCCTACCACTTCGCGACCTTTCGCGCGGTGGAGTTCGGCATGATGCTGGACGTGACCCTGCTCGCGATGGCGCTGGCGGATCGCTACAACCTTATGCGCCAGGAGCGCGACCTGGTGGAGGCACGCTACCGCGATTCGTTGGCGCAGACCAAGCAGACACTGGAGCGGGAAGTCGCCGAGCGTACGCGAGAACTGCGTGAGGCCAAGGAACGCGCCGAGAATCTCGCGCGTACCGACGAGCTGACCGGTATCAACAACCGCCGTGCCTTCTACGATTGCGGCATGCGCGAAGTCGAGGTCGCCCAGCGGCATGGTCATTCCATATCGCTGCTGATGCTCGATCTCGATCACTTCAAGACGATCAACGACGACCATGGCCACGCCGCGGGCGACGCGCTGCTGGTGGCCGTGAGCGACATCATCCGGCAGGGCGTGCGCGGGACGGATATCCTCGGCCGCATCGGTGGCGAGGAGTTCGCCATCGTCCTGCCGCATACCCGGCTCGACGCCGCCCGGGAACTGGCGGAAAAGCTCCGGCGCCGGATCGCCGAGTGGAAACTGCCCTATGACGGGGTGCAGCTCGCGGTCACGGCGAGTATCGGCGTCGCCGAGCGCAGGGATGGCGAACACCTGGATGCCCTCATCTCGCGGGCCGATGGTGCCCTGTATACTGCCAAGCGTGAGGGGCGTAACCGTGTGGTCTGTGCGTGAACTTGTCGCCAGCGGCGGCATGGACAATGCTACAGGGAATGTCTGGTTAGTTCGTGATCCCAGCGACGTCCGCCATCCGGGGGCAGGAAAATAGTGGACCGCCGCATGCGCCGGGGTGACGGAAGGTGAGTTAATCAGCGCTTCCTTAGATGATGTCGATCAGCTACCGAGGAGAAAACCCATGCTTGAAGTCAATCAGCCGGCCCCCGGCTTCGCCGCCCTCAACGCAGCGGGCCAGACCCTCTCGCTGGCGGACTTTCGCGGCCGCCAGGCGGTGGTGCTGTACTTCTACCCCAGGGACGATACGCCGGGCTGCACCATCGAGGCCAACCAGTTCACCGCGCTGGCGGACGAGTTCGCCGCCGCCGATGCCGTCGTCATCGGCGTGAGCAGGGACTCCTGCGAGAGCCACCGGGCCTTCGTCGACAAGTTCGGCCTCAAGGTCGAGCTGCTGGCCGATACCGGCGGCAAGCTGTGCGAGGCCTATGGCGTCTGGCAGGAGAAGGAAAAAGACGGCGTGAAGAAGATGGGCATCGTGCGTTCCACCTTCGTCATCGACCGTGACGGCCGACTCGTCCACGTGGAATACGGTGTCAGTCCGGAGGGACATGCCCAGGCCATGCTCGAAAAGGTGCAGACCCTCCAGCCGTGATCTCGCAGCAGGCTGGCCCCGCACATTTCCCGTCATTCCCGCGAAAGCGGGAATCTGGCCCCCGGTACTGGATCGAGTCCGGCAGCGGTCTTGCAAAAGCTGGCCGGGTCAGGCCAGGGAACTCAGCGACCAGCGACGGGCCGTCTCCAGGCGAGGGGCGCTGTCTTGATACATCGGCCAGCGGCCCCTTGACGACCCCATCGTTCCAGCACTGACCTGCTTCGCACGCCAGCCGCGCGCGCTATCCATGAGCCGCCTGGTGCGTCGATACGCTCAGGCTGCCGGACGGCACATGAATCGTGTGGTTTATCGTCAACCCGCAGATTGCGACCTACACTCGGGGGATGCCGATTCCTGGTGCCGGAGGTGATTCCCCGTGAGACATTTCCTCGCCGCTTCGATTCTTCTGTCACTCCTGCTGGTACTCACGCCGATCCACGCTGGCGCGCAGGAGCCCGCGCCGGTACAGGCCTTCGATATCTCCCAGACCGTGGTCAAGATGCCGTTGGCCGATGGCGTTTCGGCAGATGATGCCATCGACGCGCTGCGCTCGCGTGCGGTGCAGTACAACATGAAGCTGGTCGCCCACCAGCCATTGTCCAGCGAGCTCCAGGCCCGCGGTATCGACTCCGGCCGCCTTGAGATCTTCCAGTTCTGCAACCCGGAAGACGCCTACCGCATGGTCCTGCACAACCCCATCTTCGCGGCGTACATGCCCTGTCGCATTGCACTGGTCGAAGAGCAGGGCGGACAGATATCCCTGATGATGATCGATCTCGATATGCTGATCGACAACACCGAGCTGCCGCCGGATCTCAAGGAGATCGCCACGCGTATCAACCATACCTTGCTGTCGATGATGAAGGCGGCGGCGGCCGGCGAATTCTGAGTGGCCAAGGCCGCGTGCAGATCGTGGTTTCTTGCACGGGGCGTGGCGGCCCGTATGGTGAATGACGCGTGCTGACGTGAGCCGGCCGTGTTGACGAACGCCAACGTGTTCGGCGCCGCCGGTGCGCTTGATGGTGAATCAGAACTGATCAACCATGGAGGAGACGTCATGAAAGCATTTGCAGGTGATACCGAAGCACGAGGCATTCTGGCCACCTCCCGTCCCTTGCCCCAGGATCCGAAAGCCGAGCACGTGGTGCTCTGGAGGGCCTTCCGCAACGAGGACCAGGCCGTCGAGTACTCACGCCATATCCTTCTCGGGTCGGGTCAGCGTGTCATCGGCGGGTGCAATCGCGACGACGTGGGCTGGTATTGCTGGCTGGGTGTGGAAGTGGATGACCTGGAGAAATGGGGAAACTCGCGGGCCATCCAGCTCTGCGACCCGTTCGACCCGGAGGACCCGCGAGGTCAGCGTAACATGCTCTGATCCCGTTCGGGCCCGCCCTGTCCGGCCGCCGCGCAGGGCTTGCCGGGAACAGATCGGCTGCATGTGCCATCATCATTCCAGCCGGGCGGCAGTGCATGCCGCCGCATCAGTGGGGACGCCATGTCACGGGAAGTCGAGGTTGCCATCATCGGTGCCGGCAGTGCCGGCCTCTATGCGCTGTCGCAGGTGCGGCGTCACACCGGGAGCTACCTGCTGTTCGATGGCGGCACGCTCGGCACCACCTGCGCCCGCGTCGGCTGCATGCCGTCCAAGGTGCTTATCCAGGTCGCCGACGACTTTCACCGCCGGCATCACCACGCGGCGATGGGCATCGCCGGGGGCGCGGACCTGCGCGTGCGCGGCGCGGAGGTGCTCGCCCACCTGCGTCGGCTGCGCGATGGTTTCGTCGAGGGTGTGCTCGGTTCGGGCCGCTTCTACCAGGGCGAACACTTCGTGCCGGCGAACGTGCGCTTCGTCGATACCCACACGCTGGAAACCGCCGACGGCGAGCGCGTCCAGGCGCGGCGCATCGTCATCGCCACCGGGTCGCGGCCCGTCGTGCCCGCGCCGTGGCGCGACCTCGGCGAGCGCCTGCTCACCACCGACACGCTGTTCGAGCTCGAGGACCTGCCCGCCTCCGTGGCGGTGATCGGCCTGGGAGCGGTCGGGCTCGAGGTCGGCCAGGCGCTCGCGCGGCTGGGCGTGCGCGTGACCGGCGTCGACCAGCTGACGCGTATCGGCGGCCTCGACGACGAGGCCGTGAACGCCACCGCCCTCGAGGTGATCGGCGAGGAGTTCCCGCTCTGGCTCGGCACTGGTGCCGACGTCCAGCGAACGACCGACGGCCGGCTCGCGGTGTCCGCCGGCCACCATGACACCACGGTCGATGCAGTCGTCGCGAGCCTCGGTCGGCGCCCGAACCTGGATGCACTCGATCTGCCGGCAGCTGGGGTGGGGCTCGATGAGCGGGGGCACCCGGCCTATGACCCGCATACCCTGCGTATCGAGAATAGCGACATCTACATCGCCGGCGACTGCAACGCCGAACGCCCGTTGCTGCACGAGGCGGCCTTCGAGGGCCGCGTGGCGGGCTACAACGCGGTGCGTGACGAACCGATGGCCTTCCGCCGTCAGGTGCCGATCGCCATCACCTTCTGCAGCCCCAACATCGCGACGGTCGGTACGCGCTTCTCGTCACTGGCCGCGGAGGCCATCGTCATCGGCGAGAGCCCGCTCGACGGGTCGGGTCGTGCCCGCATCATCGGCGAGCCGCGCGGCCTGATCCGTGTCTACGCGGAGAAAGCCACGGGTCGCGTCCTCGGTGCCACGCTGTTCGCCCCGCAGGCCGAACACCTCGCCCACCTGCTCGCGTGGAGCATCGACGCTGAGCAGACCGTCGCCGACCTGCTCGCCCGGCCCTTCTATCACCCCACGCTCGAAGAGGCACTGCAGGACGCACTCGCGCATGCCGCGAAACAGGTCAATACGCCGGCGCAGGACTGGCCGACCGGCCTGCGCCCGCTGGATTGACCCGCGGTACACACAGGCGCCATGCACGCA
>DSDH01000482.1 GCA_011055475.1 Phycisphaerales bacterium
GCGAGCAGAGGACCCGCCCGATCTGCAGGGCGTCAAAGCCGATGCACGCCGAGACGATGTCGATGATCGAATCGACCGCGCCGACCTCGTGAAAGTGCACGTGCTCCGGATCGGTCTCGTGAACGGCGGCCTCGGCCTCGGCCAGCCGACGGAAAACCGCAATGGCCAGGTTCTTAGCCCGCTCGGACAGGTCTGCGGCCGTAATCAGCTCGATGATGTCGCTCAGATGCCGATGCGAGTGGCCCTCGACGGGCTCGGGGCGGAAGTACGTCGCGGCGATCCCGGCCCGCTGCACTCGCTGGATGTCGATGGGCGGCAAATCGAGGGGCAGAGAGGCCAGTTGCTCCCTCAGCCGGTCGGGCTCAAGACCGGCGTCAAGCATGGCCGCGACGATCATGTCGCCCCCGGCCCCGGCGGGACAATCGAAGTAGGCAATTCGCATAAGCACAGGCTCCCATAGTCGCGTTGCCCCATTATCACGGTCGCCATCGGCTTTTGCAAGGTGATACGGCGCCGATCCGGCCTTGCATCCATCCGGCCCATTTGGTAAGGTCCGCCCTGATGCGAAGACGATGGGCCCAGATGATGACGGTGGCGGTCCTGGCGGTCGTCTGTTGGACGCCGCCGCTGCACGCCTCTCTGGCCGGGCGGATCGAGCGGATTCTGCAATCCACCGCCCAGCGGGAGAACCGGTTCGGCATCCACGTGGTCGATGCCGAGACCGGCCGCACGCTGTACGCCCATGCCGAGACCACGCCGCGGGTCCCCGCCTCGAACATGAAGCTCATCGCCACGGCCGCGGCGCTGCACTACCTCGGCGCCGACTACGCGTTCAAGACCGAGGTGGCCCTGCTGGATGGGGCGCTGGTGGTCATCGGCTACGGCGACCCGTTGCTGGGTGATGAGCGGATCGATCCGCGGCATGGCCGCGCGCCCGGCTGGGTCTTCGACGACATCGTCGGCGCCCTGAAGGATCGCGGCGTCACCACGCTATCGGACGTGTTCGTCGACGGCACGTTTTTCGACCGGCAGCGCGTCCGGCCCAGTTGGCCGCCGGACCAGTTGAACCGCTGGTACTGTGCGGAGATCAGCGGGCTCAACTACAACGACAACTGCATCCGCGTGGAGGTGCACAACAAGGGCTCGGCGGTGGTGGTAAACCTCGATCCGCCCACCCGGTACGTGACCATCGTCAACCAGGTCAAGCCCGCCAGCCGGGGCGCCTCGGCGGTCGAGGGCCTGCGCACCAGCGAGCCGAACCGCGTGATCGTTCGCGGCGTGTGCCGCAAGAGCGAGGGGTTCTGGCTGGCCATCGAGGACCCGACGGCCTTCTTCGGCGTGCTGTTGTACGAGCGCTTGCAGGCGGCCGGGATTCGGGTGCAGGGCAAGCTCGCCGAGAAGTACCTGCGGCACGACAAGCGGCTGGAGGTGCTCCGCACGTATCCCACGCCGATCCGCGACGTGCTGGAGCGCAGCAACAAGAACAGCCTGCAGGTGGCCGCCGAGTGTCTGGTCAAGGCGATCAGCGCCGAGAACACCGTCGGCCGCATCAACGGCGAATGGCCGCACGGCCTGCGGCTGATCGGGCGGTATCTGGAGGGCCTGGGCGTGCCGGCCGAGGAGTTTCACCTCGACGATGGCTGCGGGATGAGCCGCCTGAACCGCCTGAGCCCGGCCACGGTCACCGCCGTGCTGCTGGATCGCTACCGCAGCGAGGATTGGCCCGTGTTCCGCGATTCGCTGGCCGTCGGCGGCGTCGATGGCACGCTGGACGGCTACTTCCGCGAGGAGCCCTACAAGGGCCGCATCCGCGGCAAGACCGGCTATCTCGACGGCGTGCGGAGCCTGTCGGGCTATGCCGAGACGCCCCGCGGCATGGTCGTCTTCAGCATCCTCACCGAGTACCCGCGGACCAGCACCTACGCCGCCATCCGCGACATCGTCAAGGCCATCTTCGACGAGGCCCCCTAACCAATACGTCATTCCCTCAAGGTGGCCGGTTTTACGCGCCCCCTGAAACGCCCTTTATGTCGCACCTCCGCTCCGCCTAGCGTTGCATACTCTCGTGTGTTCAAGGTGACCTTGGGACCACATGCATCACGGGTACACGTTCCAGACCTCCACCAGGCGCCAGCCTTTGGTGGTTACTCCGATGGCGCCCGAGATGGTCAATCCCTCGTGGCAGGCATTACTGATCTTCCGCGAGACAGGCACGGTCATCTCGTCAAATTCCGAAAAGGGCGACAGCCGCAACAGCCCCGGCTCGACCGCCTCGATGGTGAAATGATCCTCGAGAACTTCTCCGCAATCGACCGGATGCGCCTCGACATAGTCGGCCAACATCCGGGCCAGGTCTTCGAGAAGGGGCAGTGTTTTTGCGGCCGCGGTGCCGTGCTGCGTCATCGATGCAGCCGCTTGCGGCTCCAGGTAACCCCGCTCCTGGAGCCATTGGCCCAACTTTCGCGTCACCGTGCCGGCCGCCTTCATCATGTCCTTTCCGCAGGCTACCTTGCGGATCATGAAGTAATTCAGAAACTCACCTATGCCGGGTGGGATTTTGTCCGGCCCGAATATCTGGCAGAACTCCCGATGGGCATCCCCCTGGGCATCATAGAGCCGGTCAAACAAGGCGCTTTCCTGCTCATCAAGATACTGCGCTCCGTAGCCGTCGAGGTAGGCCCCAAGCAACTCGACGATAGTGTTGTACTTGCGAACCGTCGTGGGCTTGAGCCGCTTCTTCTGATCCGCAAGAAACTCAGCGAGTACCGCATCAATCGTCACGGCTGCCTGTTCGGCCGACGCCTCTGGTGATTTGTCCATCCCAGTCCCTTTCTTTGGGCCCTTTCTTTGAGGTCTCGCCCCATTCTAAGTTTGAATGGCCCCATGTCCAGCACATGGACCACAGTCGGTGTACCAGGCCTACCAAAGCCCATGCGGACAAAGCTCTTCCCATGGCGGGTGTCGTGGCGGCTCAGGCGGGGCGGATTTGGCCGGTGAGCTCTTCGAGCAGGTCCTGGAGCGTGAGGATGCCGACGGCCGGCGGCGGGGCGGCGGCGTCCTTGACGGTGCGCGGGGCGGCGGTGACGATCAGCGTGCGTTCGCCCCGGGTCCGCATCTGCACCAGGGCATCCAGGACCGAGCACGTGGTGCACACCGATCGCAGCGGCTGGACGAACCGCCGCAGGTCTGCAAACGCCTCGGCCCCGGCCAGCAGCGCCGGCGCGTTGACCAAGCCGATGATCCGGTCGGGCCGCCCGTCGTGGATACACAGCCGGTCGTGCCGCGCCCCGGCCAGGGCGTCGCGAAGGCCCGCCCGGTCGGTTTGCACGTCCACGCTCTCGACCTGCCGCAGCGGCACCATCACCTGGCGGACCTGGATGTTCGGCGTGGCGATAAGCTGCTGGAGGATCTGCCGCTGCAGGGAGCTCAGCAGCCCCTCCTCGCGGGTCTCCTGGATCAACTGATGCACTTGGTGGCGGGCGCTGGCCGCCAGGGCGGTCGAGGTATCCGCCCGCACCCCGACCAGCCGATTGAGCCAGCCCGTCGCCCCTTTGAGCAGCGGTACGATGCCCGTGTACGTGAACAGCGCATGGAAGAACCACAGCACCGGCCCAAACCGCGCCAGCAGGGCATCGGCACGGTGATAGTACAGCCTTTTGGGCAAAATCTCCCCAAAGATGAACAGCGTGGGCGTCAGAATCAGCGTGGCGGTGACCTCCGCGGTGTGGGGGTCACGGGCCCCACTCAGCAGCATCACCGTCACGAGGCTGGTCAGCATGTAATTGACCAGGTTGTTGCCCGTCAGCAACGACAGCATCAGGCCGTGCCCATCCCGCAGGGCGCGGGCCAGCCAGCGGACGCCGGAGCGGCCCTGCTGCAAGCCCACCCGCAGCCGAAACCGGCTGAGCCGATAGACGCCCGTCTCCGACCCGGAGAAGAAGCTGCTCAGCCCGATCAGCAGCACGCACAGGAGTATTTGCACGGCCCCGATCATCGTGATTGTCCTTCCTCCGGACCGCTCAGCGGACCGACCGTGACGATCACGCTTTGGACGCGGTGTCGTTGGACGGCCTCGACCTGGATCTCGATGTTCTCCAGGCGCACCACGTCGCCGGGTCTGGGCAATCGCCCCAGCAGGCTCACGACCAGCCCGCCGACGGTGGCCACGCGCATGTCGGCCAGGTCGATGTCGAACATGGGCGCCCAGTCATGCAGCGGCAGATTGCCCGCCAGGCGGTACCGCATGGGGCCCAGTTGCTCGACCTCGCGGTCGGGCCCCTCTGCCGGTGCGCCGAAGAGGGCGTCGACGACCTGGTCCTCGCGGACCCAGCCGACGACGGCCCCGTATTCATCCACGACCAGCACCAGGTTGTGCCCGGTGCGGCGGAACAGGGCCAGCAGCGACTCGATGCTCTTTTGCTCGGGGATGAACACCGGGGGTTCCACCATCGCCCGCAGCGGCTCATCGGGACGCAAGACCGCCTCCCGCAGCCGCACCAGCCCCACGATGTTGTCTCCATGGCCGCTGTACACAGCCATGGCATCCAGCCCGGACCGGACCATGAGCTCGGCGGCCCGGCGCGGCGCGGTCTGAACGCTGCACACCAGCATGTCCACCCGGGGGACCATCACGTGCCGGGCCTTGAGCAGGCCGAATTCGAGCACCTCGACCATCAACTGGCTCTCCTGTGGACTCAGGAGGCCCTGATGGCGGGAGCTCTGAAGCAACGTGCGGAGCTGACGGACGGTGGCCTCGGCGGCCTCCGTCGGTTTCGGTTGCGTCCAGACCAGACGAAGCAGGGGCCGGACCAGCCACGTGTCGAAGCCCGCAAGCACCGGGCCCAGCAGGCGGACGGCGATGTACACGATCGGCGCGGCCGCCAGGGTCACGCTCCGCGAGCTTGAATAGGCCAGCGATTTGGGCAGCATCTCGCCGAAGAGCAACAGCGTCGCGAACGCCCCCGTCGCGACCGCCGCCCCGACGCCCGGCGAGACCTGGTGGCCGAGCCGCACGGACAGGACGCTGGCCAGGGAGAAGAACAACACGTTGACGAGCATGTTGCCCAGAAGCAGGGTGGTCAGCAGTTGTTCCGGCCGTCTCATCAAAGCCGTCACCAGCTTCGGCACGCCGTGGGGGGATTCGCGAAGCTGCCGCAGCTCGCGCTGCGAGAGGTTGAAGAACGCGGTCTCCGAGCCCGAACAGAAGGCCGATCCGGCCAGAAGCAGGACCATCAGGACCAGCCGCCAGAGGTGGGCCAGCAACACGGTCACGATCAGGCGTCCCCCGGCGCATCCACCCGCCAGGCCGTCTCCTTGGGCAGACCCACCACGAAGCAGCTTCCGGCGCCGGGTTCGGAGTGGACCTGGATCGTGCCGCCATGCTCGTCGATCACGCGTCGGCAGAACGCCAGCCCCAGCCCGCAGCCGCCCTGGGCCGTACCCGGCTCGGCGTCCTTGGTCGAGAAGAACACCTCGAAGATGCGCTCCTGATTCTCCGGCGCGATGCCGCAGCCGGTGTCCAGGATTTCGATCCGCGTGCGATCCGGCTCATCCTGTCCGCGGATGGTGAGGGTGCCGCCGCCGGGCAGCATCGCTTGGCGGGCGTTGAGGATGAGGTTCATAAATAACTGCTGAAGTTGCGTTGCCTCGCCGAAGACCTCCAGATCCACCTCGATATCCTGGACCACCCGGATGCCGTCCTTGGCGAAGTCCCGCCCCAGGCAGGCGAACACCTCGTCAAGGAGCGACGCGACGTGGTGGCGGTCCCGCTGGCCCCGCTCGCCGCGGACCATGGCCAACATGCTCTCCAGGATTCGCCCGGCCCGTTCGCTGTTCACGGCGGCCTTGCGAAGGGCCTTCTCGGCCAAGGCGCGGTCGTCGGGGTGCTGCAGGGCCAGTTCGGCGTAGGTGCCCAGGGGGGTGAGGATGTTGTTCATCTCGTGGGCGATCATGGCCGTGACCAGACCCAGATTCGCCAGGCTCTGCATCTGGTCGAGGTGATCGCGCAGTTGCTCATTCTGCCGAGACTGCTGCTGCAGCCGGCGGTGCAACGAGCGTCGCTTTTCGAGCAGTCTTGCCATGGCCGGTTGCCGCCGTGCCTCATGCACAGCGGACGATTGCTTTCGAGACGGGTCTTGCTACCCTGATGGCGCCATCATAAGGCTTTTATCGGTCAGCCGGAAGGGTTTGCTTGAAGGATGGACACGCAGGCGATTCTCGACGATCTGCTGAGGCTGCTGCAATCGCACGGCGTGGTCGTACGGACCGAGGCGATGGGCGGCGGCGGGGCGGGGCTGTGTGTCCTCAAGGACAGGCGTGTCTTCTTCGTCGATAGCGATGGGCCGCTTTTGAATACGGCGATCCAGGCGGCCCGGGCCCTGGATGAGGTCGTCAGTCTCGATGTGGTCTACCTGCGTCCGCAGGTGCGCGACTTCGTCGAGCAGTACACCGGCCGTGGGGAGGCCGACGCGTTCGATTGAGCCTTGTGGCTGCCCGCCGCCCGGGGATCGGGGCTATCGCCCGACGATCTCGACGCGGCAGGGCGGCAGGGCCTCTATGAAGAGCCGCCCATACGGGCGGGTCACGATCCGGCTGTCGAGCACGACGATGATGCCGGTGTCGGTCTTGTTGCGGATCAGGCGGCCGAACCCCTGCTTGAAGCGCAGGATCGCCGTGGGCAACTGGTACGTATAGAAGGGGTTCTGGCCCTGGGCGCGGAGGTGTTCGATGCGGCCCTGGATCAACGGATGGTTGGGCACGGCGAACGGCAGGCGGACGATGATCACGTTGCTCAGGGCCTCGCCGGGCACGTCCACGCCTTGCCAGAAGCTGTCGGTGCCGAACAGGACGCTGCGGGCGTCGGCTTTGAACCGTTCCAACAGCACGGCGCGGTCCAGACCGCCGCCCTGGACGAGCATCTCCATGTGCTGTTCGGCGAGAAAACCCTCGAGCCGCTCGGCCAGGCGCCGCAACATAGTATAGCTGGTGAACAGCACGAAGGCCCGGCCGTCGCTCATCAGCAGATACTTTTCAATCGCCGCCGCCGCGGCCGGTTCAAAGTTGTCCAGCGTCGGCGGCGGCAGGTCGGCCTCGACGTAGACGGTCACTTGTCGGGCGTAATCGAACGGCGACCCCAGTTGCACGGCGTCGAAATTCTCCAGGCCCACCCGCGACGCGAAAAAGTCAAAGCCCTCCGCATCGCCGCCGCAACTGAGCGTGGCGCTGGTGAGAATCACCGAGGGGAACCGCTCGAACAGGCACCGTCGCACATCGGGCCCCACGTCCACCGGCGCGCTGCGCAGAGCGATCCGCCGGCGTCGCCCGGAGCCGACCTCCACCCAGTACACGTGGCTGTCGCGGGGCTGGGTAAGGAAATCCGCCACCTCCAGCTCCAGCGCTCGGCAGCGGTCGATGTAGCGGGTGAACTCGGCCTGCTCGTTTTCATCCTGCTGCTGTTTGGCCAGCCGCCCGAGCGCCAGACGCAGCTCGCGGAGCGGCTCGGTGACGTTGTCCTGAACGCAGCCGGCCTGGCATCGGCCGTTCGTGTCCGCGTGGGCGTGCTCGTACCAGGCCTGCACCTGCGCGAAGAACACCCGCACGGCCTGTTGCAGGGCCCGATGGCGCTCCAACGCCGCCTCGGCGCCGGCCATGAAGGCCAGCAGGCCCTTGCGGCGGCGCGCCTGGTAGAGGCGGTCGAGAAGCCGGCTGAACGTGAAGTTGCTCACGTCGATGCCGAAATGGTCCTCGGCGACGCGCTCCACGGTGTGGGCCTCGTCGACGATCACTCGATCATACGGCGGCAGGATGCCCGCGCCGGTTTCCTTGAGCACCAGGTCGCTGAAGAGCATCGCGTGGTTGGTCACGATCAGGTCGGCGGTCTTCAGTTCCCGCCGGGCCCGCCAATAGAAGCAATCCTTGAAATGGGGGCACTTGCGGCCGCGGCAATTGCCGTGTTCGCTCATGACCGCGTCCCACACGTCCGGTGGCGGGACGAAGTCCAGGTCGCTCAGCGAGCCATCATGGGTGTGGGCCGCCCACGCGGCGATCTGCGCGAGGGCGGGCACGGCCTCGTCAAACAGCCGCTGCCGCCGCTGCAGGGCGTAATCCAGCCGGCGCAGGCACAGGTAGTTGTTGCGGCCCTTGGCCAGCACCGCACTGAACGGCACCGGCAGCGTCTCGGCCAGGAAGGGGATGTCCTTGTTGATGAGCTGCTGCTGCAGCGTGATGGTGTACGTGCTGACGAGCACCTTTTGTTTCTGGCGAATGGCGTCCAGTGCCCCCAGCAGATAGGCGAAGCTCTTTCCCGTGCCGGTGCCCGCCTCGACGGCCAGGTGGCGGTTGACGGTAAAGGCCCGTTGCACCGCCTGGGCCATGGCGAGCTGTTGGGGCCGGACCTCGAACCCGGCGAAGGCGCGGGCCACCGGTCCGGATGGGCCCAGTATCTTCTCAATGTCGAGCGGCCGTTGCTCCTCGAAGGCGATCAAGGCGGTGTCCCGTCAGGGCGTTTGCGCGGGGCCATGCACGGCCTGGTGCAACTGCTTGTAGACCGGTGTCTCGCCGAGCTTGTCGGCGGCCAGTTGCAGGGCCAGGCGGGCGTTGTCCGGTCTGCGGTCCAGGTGGTACATATACGCCATCAACCAGGCCAGTTCAGCCGATCCCGTTCTGCCCTGCCACCTCTCCAATTCAATCAGGGCATTCTCAAACGTGTCCCGGCCGCCCACCAGTGCCGGGATATCGTGCGCGCCGAGGGCCAGGGCGGCGTCCAGCTCGATCGCCGCTGCCGCGCTGTAGTAGCTCGACAGGTACGAGCCGGCGGCGAACAAGGCCACCGCCCGGCCGAAGTGGGCCTTCGGATCCTGCTGTCGCCAGACCAACGCCAGCGTGTACGTATCGGCGGCCTTATAGAACCTGCCCTCATGCAGATACTGTTCGGCCTGTTCGAAGTAGCCCTGGAACTTGGCCTCGGCGAGGCTCTCAAAGTCCTTGTGTTCTCCCAGAATCGCCAGGGCCCGTCGCCTAGCCTCGATCGGATCGCTGCTCACTTCCACACCGCTCGGTGTCCGCTCGGTGTCTGTCTCGGTCGAGGACTCCGGCGTGGTGTCCGTCCTCGTCCTGCGGTCAGCGGGAAAAGTCGTATCCGCTTGCGGCCCTGTGTCGTCGAGGGGCTCCTCGTCGACGTCGAAAAGCGCCGCCAGAAGCTCCCGGTGCATTCTCTCGACCTGGGCCTGCCTTTCCTGCTCGGCAGTGCTTGGCTCGGCCGGTTCCGGAGGCGTGGGCGGCAGCAAGGATGCATCCAGCCGGGCCTGTCGTTCAGGGTCGGTCAGGTATTGGCTCTCCAGGTCCGCGGGCGGTTGCGTCTCGTCCCGTTGACGCAGCATGTCGTATTCCAGGGCGATCTCGCGCAGGCCGCGCTGTTGGTTGATGATGCGCTCCATCTCCGCCGACGCCGTGCTGATCGGCTCGGCGCTGTAGCGCAGGCCCTCGGGCAGATTGGGCATCGTCAGGGCGCGATCTCGGGCGGTGCTCTGCGGCACCCACTGGGGCGTCGTCAGGCCCGATTGCCCATTGCGGGTCAGCGAGGTGACCGTCTGCCGTGGATCGTAGTACGGCGCGGCGCCGCCCGAGAACGGATTGCCCGCCGAACGCCGCACGAACGAGGTAACGGCTTGGGAGCCGGTATCCGCCAGTGGCGAGTTGAATCGAGAGGACGAAAGATAGGGCACCTCGCCACGGAAGTGCTTGCCGCCGGCCACGTCCCCGGAGACGATCCGGTTGCCATACTGCAAGTCGGGCGTTGGGATAGGGGTCAGGCGACTGGACGGCATCACCCGTCGGTCGCCCACGCGCGCGCCGGAGACCGCCGAGCGATCCGCCGCGGGGTTGGCTACGGGTGAGTATCGCGAATGCTGCGCCACGGCGGGCAGGGCCAAGGTCAGAAGGATCGCCGCAACAATGGGCCTTTGATTCATCCGTGTCACCTCGCTATTTCTCCGCTGCGTCCGCGTCGTCCGGTCCGCCGGGCCTTGTTTCGGTGTTGTACTTGGGCGGCCCGGCCCAGTTGAGCTTGCCGGCCAGGGTGTCCCATCGGGTCCGCAACGGGTTGTGGACCACGCGGAATGACCCGGGATGGCGCTCTATCACTATTCTATCGGCGATTTTGAGCGAATGTTCGACTTGTCCGTCCAAAAGAACCGCCGTGCCGGGGTTGATCCGGACCGGTTGGATCTCCACGCAACTGTCGGCACTGATCACAATTGGGCGAAAACTGAGGGAGTGCGGGCAAACTGGCGTAATGACCACCGCGTCCAGGTTGCCGGCCAGGATGGGCCCTCCGGCCGAGAGGTTGTACGCCGTCGAGCCGGTGGGCGTGGAGAGGATAACGCCGTCGCCGATACACGCCGCCAGCGCCTGCCCCTGGACCGATAACCGCAACTCAATCATGCTGAACGGCACCCCGGCGGCGATGACCACCTCGTTGACCGCCGCGCCGCTGAAGCACTGGCCATCATCGCGCTGAACGTGACAATCGAGCATCATCCGTTTTTCCACGGTGGTCCGACCGGCGACCACGTCGTCGAAAAGCCGCTCGAGTTCCTCGGGGCCAAACTCCGCCAGAAACCCCAAACGCCCCACATTAACACCAATGACGGGGATATCGGTCTCGCTGAGCCGCCGGGCCGCCGAGAGGATGGTCCCATCCCCACCGAACACCACGGCGAAGTCCGCCTGCCGCAGCACCTCGTCCGGACAGCAATCCCCGAACGCGTTGGCCAGGATCTCGGCCCGGCCTTTGGAGAACCGCACGAAATGTTCCATCGCCTCGGTGGCGTGCCGGCGATTCGGGTCGCCGAAGATGATGAGTTTGGGCGTTGCCATGGATTTCCGCACCTGTGTTGCGCCCGTGCGTCACGGTTTCTTGCCTCCTGTTGCCTTTGGGAGTGGCGGCGGGGCACGAGCGGACCCCTCCCGCGACGTTCATTGTACACGCTGCGGTGATGAACAAAAGCGGCCAGGCCGGATTTCTCATGTATATCCAGCCGGCTTGCCCCTATCAGCCCGTTGAAAAACGTACGGGCCAAAAAAATGGGCCCTTCTTGTCATTCCCGCGAAAGTCGACGACGCGCCTTGGCGGGCGGGAATCCACGCTTTGCGTGCAGAGAACACACCACACGTCGAGCGTGGACCCCGGATCAAGTCCGGGGTGACACTTTTTCAACAGGCTGCTAGCCA
>DSDH01000484.1 GCA_011055475.1 Phycisphaerales bacterium
CACGAGAAGGTGCGTCGTTTGACCTCTTTCACCTACACGGCCCACGTCGAGCAGGGGCGGATCGTCCGGACCGACCGCAAGCAGGGATGCCTGGCCGTGACGGGGTACCCGGCGGCGCGGTTCCTGGCCGAGCCGACGCGGTGGAGTGATCTGGTCTTGCCCGAGTATCGGTTCGCCCTGCGCCGAGCCCTCGTCAAGGTTCTCGCCGGCCGTCCGGTCGGCCCGATCGAGTGTCGCATTCGCCGCGCCGATGGGGCCGTTCGCTGGGTGCGCCAGACGCTGATCCGCCACACCGACGATCAGGGGCGGTTGTGCCGCATCGACGCCTTGGTGGATGACGTCACCGAGGCCAAGCAGATCGAGCAGGCCCTGCGGGACAGTGAGGAGCGGTATCATCGCATGGTGGCCAATGTCCCGGGTCTGGTCTTCCAGTTCCAGCTTCGTCCGGACGGCACCATGCGCTTCACGTTCGTCAGTGAACGGTCGCGGGAGCTGTTCGGCCTGGAGGCCGAACAGCTTTGCGAGGACCCCTACGTGCTGTTCGACCACTTCACCGCCGAGGACCGCACGGAGATCCTGCAGGGCATGGCGGATTCGGCCGAACGGCTCTGCCCGTGGCAATGGTGGGCCACGGGCCGCTTCTGCGGCGAGAGCCGCCTGTTCCAGTGCGTGGCCCAGCCGGCCCGCACGCCGGACGGCCAAACGCAGTGGGACGGCCTGATGCTCGACATGACCGAGCATCGCCGCAAGGAGGAGGAAATCCGGCAGTTGGCCCGATTTCCCGATGAGAACCCGAATCCCGTGCTGCGGGTGGACGGCGAGGGGCGGATCCGCTACGCCAACAAAGCCAGTGCCCCGTTGCTGCATCTCTGGGGCCGCGAGCCGGGACATTTGTTACCCGATGATCTGTTGACAATTACGCGGACGATCCAGGGCACCGGTTCGCATCGCTGCGTGGAGGTGCAGTGCAAAGACCACATCTTCAGCATCGTCTTTGCGTCCATCCGGGAGGCGGGCTACGTCAATCTGTACGCCCGGGACGTGACGGAGGTGCGGCGGGCCCACCAGGAGCTGCTTCGCATCAACGCCGCGCTTCGCGAGCACGACCGGCTCAAGAGCGAATTCGTCTCCACCGTCTCGCACGAGCTGCGGACGCCGCTGTGCATCTTCAAGAACACGATCTCCAACGCCATGGCCGGCGTGATGGGCAAGGTCAGCCCGAAACTGTACGCCAGCCTGGAGATGGCCGACCGGAGCATCGACCGGCTCAGCCGGATCATCGGCGACTTCCTGGATATCTCGAAGATCGAGTCGGGCACGCTGCGGCTTGAACGCGAGAGCCTGTCAGTGCGATCCCTCGTCGAGGAGGTGATCGCCTCACTGGGTCCCCTGGCCGAGGCCAAGGGCATCGAGATGGAAGGCCGACTGCCCCGGCGGGATATGCCGGTGTTCGGCGACCGGGATCGCGTCATTCAGGTGCTGACCAATCTGGTGGGCAACGCGATTAAGTTCATTCCCGTCAACTGCCACGTGGAGGTCGCCGCGCGGCAGGTGGACGAAGAGGTCGAGTTCATGGTCAAAGACGATGGTCCCGGCCTGAGCCGCGACGACATGGAGCGCATCTTCGACCGCTTCGTGCAAATGCACAAGATCGCCGGAGCGGGCGAACACGGCACGGGGCTGGGCCTGGCGATCGCCAAGAGCCTGGTCGAGATGCACGGCGGGCGAATCTGGGTCGAGAGTGCCCCGGCGCAGGGGTGCCGCTTCTACTTCACGCTGCCCACGTCCGAACCGGTCGGGGCCGACGACCAGACACGGGTCTTGTCCGCCGCCGGCACCGAATCACAGCGGGGTTGACTCCCTCCATTCGGGATCACCGAACGACGTTCCTCGACGCTTCAGTGTCCGCCGCGTGAAAAAAAACGGCCCGTCGAAATCAACGGGCCGTGGAAGGCGCTGGCGAAGGTCAGTAGGACGAGTCCGGGCCCATGCCGTCCCGCGGATGGGCCTGATCGTAGACCTCCTTCATCTTGGCGGTCGTCACGTGGGTGTAGATCTGCGTGGTGGACAGCGACTGGTGTCCCAGGAGCTCCTGCACGCTGCGCAGGTCCGCGCCGTTGTTGAGCATGTGCGTGGCGAAGCTGTGTCGCAGGGTGTGCGGGCTGATCGCCGGGTCGAGCCCGGCCTGACGCAGGTACTTGTCCATCTTGCGCCGCACGCTGCGGGTGCTCAGCCGCTTGCCGTGCTTGTTGGCGAACAGGACCTTGCCGTCGAAGTGGCTGTCGTGCTGCATCCGGCGGTTGCGCAGCTCAATGTAACGCTGAATCGCCTGCAGGGCGCTGGAGCCGATGGGGCTGATGCGCTCCTTCTTGCCCTTGCCGCGGATGTGGATGACCTCGCCGAGAAAATCCACGTCGTCCATGTTCAGGGCGACGATCTCGCTGACCCGCATGCCCGTGCTGTACAATGTTTCCAGGATGGCCCGGTCGCGGGCGCCCAGCCACGTGTCCGACGGCGGCGTGTTGAGCAGACGCTGCACCTCCGTATACTCGAGGTAGCGCGGCAGCTTCTTGTCCTGCCGCGGCGTCTTGACCACCGCCACGGGGTTGCTCGTCAGGTAGTTGCGGCGCACGAGGAACTTGTAGAAGCTGCGCAGCGTCGCCAGCTTGCGGGCCGTCGTCGACTTGGAGTACTGCTTGTCGTTCAGGAACACGAGAAACGCCCGGATCGTGTCCGTGTCGACCTGAAGGATGCGCTGCTCCAGGTTCGTCTGCGTCTGGGTCGCCACGGCCGTGGCCGCGCCGCTGCCTTCCAGGCTCGCCCCGGACGGCGCCGGCTCGTTTTGATTGTGCCCCAGCAGCCAGTCCGTGAACTGCTCCAGGTCCGCCCCATAGCACTTGGCGGTGTGGTCCGAGAAGTGCTTCTCATACTTCAGGTAGCTCAAAAACTCTTGGGTAATGGCACAATCTTTCATGGTTGACCCTTCAGCTTCTTGTGGTATCCGAAGCGATCCGTATTCTCATCCTTGTCCATGGCCGACCTCAGGACTCATCCGGGAAGGATTGCAGCGGGTCGGGCAGGTCCTTGCACAGCAGGCGGTCGGCTTCGCCGATGAGCGACTGCGTCAGCTTGAAACTCAGCACGGCCGCGTCGAACCAGTCAAAACTCGTCCGTTCATCGGTGGCCTGGTGCACGAGGCAATCCAACAGATCCGCCTCGTCGCCGGCGTCGTAACGGAAGATGTACTTCTCCTGGCCCTTGTTCAGAACGAGTTGTTTTCGGTCGCCGTTCATTCCACACGCACTCGTGGTTCATCCCGCCAAGCCAACATGTCCATAGCTTTTTATCGGGCTGTTTCGCGCTCGCTGAAGCGGTTTTTTAAGGTTTTTTCTCGGTCCCTTCGGCTTTCTCCGGACACGGAGACCGCAGGGCCGATATCAGGGTTGGCAAGGCGTGTTATCGGGTGTGGATAACCGGCGCGCGATACGGGCCGGGATTGGTTCTCCGAAGAAACGTCCCATAACGTCCGCCCGTTTTCGGGGCGGTCGGCGCGTCAGGCGTGTCGGTGGCGGACGTTCGATTGCCGGGGGCTATCGGGCCTGGAAGTACGTCGCCGAACCCCGCGCGCGGCGCTCGATGCGGTCCTGGCCTTCGAGACGCTGCAGGGCCTTGAGCACCTCCGCGTAGGGCGCCCCCAGGGAGGCCGCCAAGTCGTGGGCGGTGCACGGCCGCCGTCGCAGCACGTCCAGCACACGGTCAAGCAGGGCGGCCTCGGAGCGACTGGGGGCCGGGCGGTCGAAATCGACCACGACCTGGGCGCGGGGGCCGAGGGCCGCGGCGATTTGCGCCATACGGTCCGGGTCGACCATGTGAACATCGGGCTCCGTGGTGGGCCGGACGGCCGTGTTCAGGTCCACCCGGTCCGGCCCGATCCGCTCGATGAGTCGGGCGATCTTCTCGATCTGCTCATCGCTGGTGTTGATCGGCTCGATCAGGAAGACCTCCAGCCAAATCGGCCCCCGGTACTCCCGGCGGAAGCGGCACAGCCCGTCCACAAAGCCGTCGAACGTGATCGAGGAATGCGGCTGGTTGATCCGGCGAAACGTGGCCTCGTCCCCCGCATCCAGTGACGGCAGCACGACGTCGGCCTGTGCGCAGTCGGCCCGCACGGCCGGGTCGCTCAGCAGCGTGCCGTTGGTGATGACGGCCACGGGGATATCGGTCATCTCATGGACGGAGCGGATCATGCGGCCGAGATCGCGGTGCAGGGTCGGCTCGCCCGAGCCGCTGAAGGTGATGTGATCGGCGTTCAGGCCGGCCTTCAACCGGGCTCGGATCTCGTCCAGCACCGCCTGTGTCGGCACGAATACGCCCCGCTCGATCTGCTGGGCCGCGTGCACGCCTAACTGGCAGTACACGCAGTTCTGCGTGCAGGTCTTGAGGGGGGTGATATCCACCCCCAGGCTCAAACCCAGCCGCCGGGAGGGGACGGGGCCGAACAGGTACTTCTCGCGGCTCACGACGGCTCCCCTTGCTTGACCAGGTCGTAAATGGCTTTACACGTGCGAATTACATCCGGCAACCAGTCCAGGGGCATCATGCACGCCGCATCGCAGCGGGCCCGCTCGGGGTCGGGATGGGTTTCGATGAACAGCCCATCGGCGCCGGCGGCCACCGCCGCCCGCGCCAGGATCGGCGCCAGATCGCGCTGGCCGCCGCTGGCGTGTCCCAGGCCGCCGGGCCGCTGCGTACTGTGCGTGGCGTCGAACACCACCGGGCAGCCCAACGCCTGCATCGCCGGGATCGCCGTCATGTCGTTGACCAGCCGCTGATAGCCGAAAAACGTGCCCCGCTCGGTGAGCAACACCTGGTTATTGCCGGTCGCCCGGACCTTGTCCACGGCGTTGGCCATCTCCTCCGGCGAGACGAACTGGCCCTTCTTGATGTTCACGGGTCTGCCGGTTTCGCCGCAGGCCACGAGCAGATCGGTCTGGCGGCACAAAAACGCCGGCACCTGCAAGCAATCGACGACCGTGGCCGCTTCCGAGGCCTGTTCGGGCAGGTGTACATCGGTGACGACGGGCAGGCCCGATCGCTCCTTGACCTCGGCCAGGACCTTGAGCCCCTCGACCAGACCGGGCCCGCGGAAACTACCGGCACTCGAACGGTTGGCCTTGTCGAAGCTGGCCTTGAAGAAGATGGGCACACCGGTTGCGTGGGCGACCTCCACCAGCCGCCCGGCCACGTCCAGACACAGGTCGCGGCTCTCGATGACGCAGGGCCCGGCGATGACAAACAGCCCGCCGCCGGGCTCTATAGTGACCCGACCGATAGAAAGCACGCTCGTTTCTCCATTCCAGGATTCCCTGTCGCGGGATCAACTCGGATCGGTCCCCGCGCCAGGATTCTCCGCGCCGCATCGCCGTCGGTCAACCGAAATCAGCTCAGCATGCGCAGCAGGCGGGTGCGGATGCCCGCCGGTTTGGCGCCGGGCGGCACCAGGACGCGGACGGCTTGGGGGACGACCTCGATGTCGATGGGCAGGGCCGGGCCCGGGTCGCCGTCGATCTCCGTGTTGACCCAGGCATCGGATGAGCGGACGCGGATGGTGCGGCACTTGCGGTAGATCACATCCGGTCGATCCGCGTGGCGTTTGAGCACGGTCAGGGCCGCGTGTTTGAGCAGGTGCACGTGGCCGCGGCACTTATAGAAGCACAGGTCGAGCAGCCCATCGCTGTAATCGGCGTAGTGCAGCAACTGCAGCCCGATGGCGTAGCGGGAGATATTGCCCACGAACAGCATGCCGTGGCCGTCGAGGGTCTCCTCGCCGTCGATCTCGATCTCGAACCGGGGGAAACGGTGGCCCCAGAAGGTCTGCCACAACGGCCAGAAGTAGTCCAGGTGATTGATATGCCCCTTGCGTTTCTCGTTGACGATCCTGACGACGGTGCCGTCGAAGCCGAAACCGCAGATGCTGGTGAAGCACCGCCCGTTGGCCCGCCCCAAGTCCAGGGCCCGCACGACGCCACCCTCGAAGGTACGAACGAGCGTCTTGGTCTTTAGATCAAAGCCCAACTCATTGCCCAGGAGGTTCTCGGTCCCGGTGGGGATGACCAGCAGGGGGGTGGAACGTCCCTCGAGCCTGTGGGCCACCTCGCGGATGGTGCCGTCACCCCCCGCCGCCGCGATGAGCATGCATTCGGACTCGGTGGCGGCCCGGGCGGCCAACTCGCCGGCGTGCGTGAGCGACTGCGTCAGGTGCGTGCGGACGCTGAACCCCCGATCCTTCAGGTACTCGCGGAACTCGCCGACCATGGCCTTGTTGCTGCTCGACCCGCTTTTGGGGTTGATGATCAACGCAATGTAACCGTCGTCTGGATTCACAGCCTGTTCTCCGGTGCATCGAGCGGGACATCTTCACTCATCGTCAAAAACCGCTTCGCGCTTTCCGGAATCCGTCCGGTCCAGGTGTTCTCGGACCAACCGGGCGTAGCCCGCGCGGATGGGTTCCAGGCCGTCCAGCCTCAGCCGAACGAGGACCCGCCGGATCGCGTGCTCGTCGGGGCCCTCGACCTCCACGAAGGTGCCCAACCGGGCGACGCGGTCCAGGCAGACCTCGCAGCCGTCCAGGTGCCAGGTATCGCGGTCCTTCTCAATCACCAGCAGCCGCCGGTAGCCCAACTGTTCAAGAATGGCCTCCATCGCCTCGGGATCGGCGATTTCGACCTCGGTTTCCGGGCGGACTTTGTAACGGGACGGTGCCTTGGGGCCCTTGAGCGTCAACAGGGCCTTGGATGCCCCGCCTCCGGTCTGCCGGCGGATCCGCAGGCCATATCCGGCCTCGATCAGCCGGCCTTGGGCATCCGCGAAGAACGTGTCCCGCTGTCGGGCCGCCCCGTGGGGCTGGGCCCCCAGCCGAGTCAGCCGCTCGGCGATCGGCTCCAGGGCTTCGACCGCAACCTTGGCTTCGATTTCTGTGGGCATGGGCGTCTTCTGTCCTGTTCGGAGCAGGCTCGCTGTATTCGTTTCATTTTCGGCGATTCTCGCAGAGCCCTGGATCGGATGCAACGCAAAAGCGCTGACCGCACGTCACGCTCGACGGGCTGTTGCATCCCGGTGCCGGGCCCTTTATCATTCTTTAGGAATCGGCAAAACGAGATGTCGGTTGTGCCGGGAAGGGGACGGCCATGAAAAAATGGGCCTGGCTGGTGTGGCCGATGATTCTGTCCGGCGGCTGCGTGCAGTACACCTGTCGCGAGCAGGTGCATCTGGGCATGAGTATCGAACAGGCCAGGGCGCGGATTGAGGGTCTGCGATGGTTGGCGGAGGAGAGCGATCGTGTCGAATACGGCTGCGATCTCACCGTCAACTGCGGCACGGAGGACTGGTTCCGCCGGACCGAGCCTTACAGGCTCATCTTCCAGTACGGTAGCCTGATCCGGATGGAGATCGACCAGGATGAGCTGACCCGCCGCGAGATCGAGCAGGCCGTCAATGAGAGTATTAACGTGCGAATGCGGTATGACATGTGGTGGCGGTGAAAGACCGCCGACGCGTCCGGGGGAGCGGGATATGGACAATGGGCTTGTGACACGGCGGGCGTTTCTGCAAGGACTCGGCGGGTGCGCGGCGGCGGGTCTGGTGGGTTGTGCGGTATCGGCGGGTGGGGATGCTCCGGATAAGCGGCCGCCGAACATCGTCGTGATTCTGGCCGACGACTTGGGCTGGGCGGATGTCGGCTATCACGGCTCGGCCATCAAAACGCCCCATATCGACCGACTGTCGCGGCAGGGTCTGCGACTTGAACAGCACTACGTCACGCCGACGTGCACGCCGACGCGGGTGGGCCTGATCACGGGGCGCTATCCGAGCCGCTTCGGTGTGACGGCCCCGGCTTACGGCAAGATCTTCCATGATGACACCCTGACGTTGCCGGCACTGCTCAAGCGGGCGGGGTATCACACGGCGATCAGCGGCAAGTGGCACATGGGGTCGCCGCCCGATGAGACGCCGCGCAAGTACGGTTTCGATGAGTCGTACGGCTACTTCCACGGGCAGATCGATCCGTACACACACCACTACAAGACCGGCGAGGCCTCGTGGCATCGCAATGATGAGTTGCTGGAGGAGGAAGGCCACGCGACGGATCTGATTACGGCCGAGGCCGTCCGCGTGATCGAGACCCCGCGCCAGGAGCCGTTCTTCCTGTACGTGGCCTACAGCGTGCCACATTTTCCGCTGGATGAGCCGCAGCGATGGCTGGACCTGTATCTCGACGTCGAACCCGTCTCGCGGCGGTGGTACGCGGCCTCCGTCAGCCATATGGATGACGGAATCGGCCGGATCCTCGATGCGCTGGATCGGACCGACCGGCGGGAGGATACCCTGGTCCTGTTCGTCAGCGACAACGGCGGCCAAAAGAGTTGGCACAGCGCGACACAGTACCACGGGCGGTATGCCGACAAATCCCACACCGTTCTGGGCGACAACCGGCCCTGGCGCGGCTGGAAGGGCGACGTCTACGAAGGGGGGATCCGCGTGCCGGCGATTATCCGGTGGCCGGGGCATCTGCCTGGCGGCCGCTGCGACGCCCCGATGCACATCGTGGATTGGATGCCCACGCTGGCGACGGTGGTCGGCGTCGAGCCGCAGGGCGATATGCGGTGGGACGGGCGGAACATCCGGCCTGCTTTGCAGGGGCGGTCCGGGCCGGCCGTCGAACGCACCCTCTATTGGAAGACCCCCAACGCCCGGGCGCTGCGGCAGGGCGACTGGAAGCTGATCGTCTTCAACAACGGCAAGACGGAGCTGTACAACCTGGCCGAGGACCCCTACGAACAGACCGACCTCGCCGCCGATGAGCCGGATCGCCTAGTGCGCCTGCAACAGAGCCTCGCCCATATCTCCGTCGGCGATTGGTGAACTGCCGGTTCCAGATTAGCCCAGCGGTGAACCTCGGTGAGTCGGGAACGCCTGGAAGTCGCGGATCGCGGTGGCGGGTTCTGGACGGTGTTGCTTGGCGTTCGTATAATCTCGCTAGCTTGTGGTACCGGCGGCATCGCCCGCCGGGTTTCAGGGTGAACCTGTATGCGATGAAGGCAGACGACCATGATTCGACTCATTGAGGCTTTGAACTATCGGTGCTTGAGGTATGTTCATCAGCCTCTTGATCGGTTCCATATACTTGTCGGACCTAATGCCAGCGGTAAGACCACGTTTTTAGATGTCTTGAGCTTTCTGGGCAAGATGGTCAGCGATGGATTGGAAAGGGCCATCGAAGACCGAACTGCGGACTTTCGGGATTTGGTGTGGGGACGTGAGGGGCACTCTTTTGAATTGGCGGTTGAAGCCGAAATCCCACAGCTTCGCCGGAGGCAATTGCACAGAAGTGATTACGACGTCCTTCGTTATGAAGTCCGAGTCGGCCTGGACGAGACATCCGAAGCGCCGGCCATCTTGGAGGAACGCGCTTCCCTCAAGCGATTGGAGTCAGTGTCTCGTGGGCCGCTGTTGTTTCCGATAGAGCCCTCGGCCCCCGACACCATCATGGCTCAACGCAGAAAGGATCAGCGCACCGTCTTGTCCAAGACGGAGGGGAGTGACCATTTCTACAGCGAAGTTGAAACGGAGTCGGGAAAGGGCTGGTATCCATCAGTTCGTCTTGGACCTTCCAAGTCTGTATTGGGAAATCTCCATGAAGACGAGTCAAAATTTCCTGTGTGTACATGGTTCAAGGCGCTGTTGTCGGAGGGCGTGGAGAATCTGGTTCTGAACAGCATGGAGTTACGAAAGGCGAGTCCTCCCCTGTTGCGCAGGGGATTCAAACCAGATGGTTCGAACCTGCCGTGGGTGATCCGATCCCTACGAGAAGCCTGCCCACCGAAGTTTAACCAGTGGATTCAACATCTTCAAACGGCCCTTCCCGGGATCCATGATGTAAAGACCGTGGTGCGCGAGGACGACCGCCATTGTTATCTGAAGCTGTGCTACGCGCATGATCTGGAAGTCCCCTCGTGGATGACATCGGATGGTACGTTACGTCTCCTGGCGCTGACACTCCCGGCTTACATGGAGGGGATCGGCGGCATCTACCTCGTTGAGGAGCCGGAGAATGGGATTCATCCCAGCGCGATGGAAGCGGTCTTTCACTCTCTATCATCTGTCTATGACGCACAGGTGCTTCTGGCCACCCACTCAACCGTGCTGTTGAGCCTTGCCCGGCCTGAGCAGGTTTTGTGTTTCAAACAGGCCAATTCCGGGGCCACCGATATCGTTCGGGGAGATCAGCATCCAGCCTTACGGGATTGGAGGGGGCGCCCTAATCTGGATGTTTTGTTTGCCAGTGGGGTTCTCGGATGACCAAGGGGCCTGATAAAGACCTTCTGGTGCTCGTGGCCGATGGCCAAATGCAGGGCGCCATGGAAGGGCTGTTGTCTCGACCGAAGGCCTTGGGGATTCGAAGACTGTCCTACGACATCTTCGTCCATCCCGAGCGCGATCCCGGGTGTCGGGATGGAGGACCCGAGTTTCTATCACCTTTTCGCTTTCAGTACCACCATGCTCTCCTGATGTTTGACCGAGAGGGGTGCGGCGATGACCGACCACGAAAACAGATCGAGAACGACCTGGAGGAGCAACTACGCAAAAGTGATTGGTCGGGTCGGGTGGCCGTGGTGGTGATTGACCCTGAACTCGAAGCCTGGGTCTGGAGCGATTCACCCCATGTCGATGAAGTCGTGGGATGGCGTGAGCCTGGCGTTCGTCTGCGGCAGTGGCTGCGGAATGAGGGGTATCTCGATGTGGGACAATCCAAGCCAAGTCGACCCAAGGAGGCCTTGGAGGCTGTTCTGTATTATTGCCGCAGGCCACGGTCATCGGCCATTTATCGTGACTTGGCCGAGCGTGTGTCATTTCGACGCTGCGAGGATAAAGCCTTCAACAAGCTGCGAGGCGTTCTCCAGAGTTGGTTCCGTATCTGCTCGCAGTAACCGTCTCATGGGGGTGGTTCAATGCTGACGGATAACATTCTGGATTTGATTGGCAACACCCCGCTACTTCATCTCAAGGGGTACGGCGTGTGCGCCAAGGCCGAGTTTCTCAACCCCGGCGGGAGTATCAAGGATCGCGTGGCCCTGGCGATGCTCGAGGGCGCCGAGCGGGACGGCAAGCTGCGGCGGGATTCGATCATTGTCGAGCCGACCAGCGGCAATACGGGCATC
>DSDH01000473.1 GCA_011055475.1 Phycisphaerales bacterium
ATGTACGGCTGGCTGATCGTCTGGCCCATGCCAATGGGCAAGGGCCGATCCTCGTAGGCGTGCGCGGTGTACTGCGGGCCGACGAAGGCATCCCGGCTGATCTGGCGCATGGCCTCCAAAACCCGCGAATCCGTGATACCGCGGGCCTGAAGGTGGTCGTGGATCATGATCTCGCGGGCCGCCTTGAGCGCGTTTTGCTCATCGTACGAAACCATAACTCCATCATCGCGCCGTGGCGGCCTGTTTGCAACCCAAATCCGCTCGGACTTGGTTTGGCCCGGTGCATCGGGTATAGTGTGATAGGCAGGGACCACATCGAAAAAAGGGGATCGGGCAAGGAGAACAAAGATGAGAACAAAGGCTATCGCGATCTGTCTGGCGGCAATGTTCCTTTCGGGTTGTGTGCCGTCACTGCACCGCCTGTACGACAAGCAAACGACCGTATCCGATGACGGCCTGCCGGGGCGGTGGGTCCAGGAGGACGACGAGACCACCTGGACCTTCGAGGCGAACGAAGACGGCTACAAGGTACAGGTCGCCGAGAAGGACGGCAAGAGCGGGCGTTTTGAGGCCCACCTGGTCCGGCTGGGTGATCTGCTGTTTATGGACCTGTATCCAAGCACAAAAGACAGACCCGACATGACCGACCTGTATGCACTCCACTTGGTGCCGGCTCACACACTCTGGCGCGTGCAGCGCCAGGGCGACACCTTGAAGCTGCACGTGATGAACCCCACGGCGGTGGACAAGATGCTCAAGGCCGATCCGACGCTCGTCAGGCACGAGCGGCCCGATGACGGCGACGGTGTGGTGCTTACCGCGGGCACCGCTGATCTGCAGAAGTTCGTCGTGCGGTGCGCCAAGACGAAGGACGGCTTCGGCGAGCCGATCGTCCTCAACCGCTCCGCGTCGAGCGAGCCGGAGAAGGATCAGCCCGCACCATGAAGCCGCGGACCAAACGACTCGCGCGAACGGACAAGGACTTCGTCTGGCATCCGTTCACGCCGATGAAGGACTGGCTGGCCGACGAGCCGGTGGTGATCGAGGCCGGCGAGGGATTCACCCTGATCGACACGGAGGGCCGCCGCTACATCGACGGCGTCAGCTCGCTGTGGTGCAACGTGCACGGCCACCGGGTGGCGGCCATTGACCGGGCCATCCACGAGCAGCTCGACCGCATTGCCCACAGCACCTTGCTGGGTCTGGCGCAGAGCCGCTCGGCGGAGCTGGCCGAGCGGCTTGTCCGGATCGTCCCACGGGGCCTGGCGAAGGTCTTCTATTCGGACAGCGGCGCCACCGCCGTGGAGATCGCCCTGAAGATGGCCTACCAGTTCTGGCACAACCAAGGCCGCGACCGTTCGGAGTTCATCGCCCTGAGCGATTCGTACCACGGCGACACCATCGGCTCGGTGAGCCTGGGGGGGATGCCGCTGTTTCACAGTATCTTCGGGCCGCTGCTGTTCAAAACACACTTTGTGCCCGGTCCGCACCCGTACCGTTTCGACGGCACGACCGACGAATGCCTGCGGTTCAGCCTGGAGCGGATGGAGGCGGTTCTGAAAACGCGGGCCGAACGCATCGCGGCGGTGGTGGTCGAGCCGCTGGTCCAGGGCGCCGGGGGGATGCTCGTGCATCCTGCCGGCTTTCTCAAGGCCGTCCGCAAGTTGACGCGGCGATATGACGTACTGCTGATCGTCGACGAGGTCGCCACGGGGTTCGGCCGCACCGGCCGGATGTTCGCCTGTGAACACGAGGGCGTCTGCCCGGACCTGATGTGCCTGGCCAAGGGCCTGACGGGCGGGTATCTGCCGTTGGCGGCAACGCTGACCACGCAGGAGGTCTTCGACGCCTTCCTTGGCGAGGCCCACGAACATAAGACCTTCTACCACGGCCACACCTACACGGGCAACGCCCTGGGCTGCGCGGCGGCCCTGGCGTCGCTGGACCTGTTTGACAGCACGAGCCTGATCGCGTCGCTGGGGCCCAAGATCGAACGAATCGCGCAGGCTCTGCGGCGGCTGAGCAAGCTTGAATACGTCGGCGACGTCCGACAGTGCGGGTTGATGGCCGGCGTCGAGATCGTCCGCGACAAGGCCACGCGGGAGGGCTTCCCCTATGAAAGGCGCCTCGGCGCCCGCGTGTGCGAGGCCATGCGACCCAAGGGCGTCATGCTGCGCCCCTTGAGCGACGTGATCGTTCTCATGCCGCCGATCGCGATCGACCTGCCGACGCTGGACCGTCTCCTGGCCATCGTCGAAGAAACGCTCGCCAAGGACCTGCCGCGTTTGGTGAGGGACATCTGATGGGCCGTTCGCTCGATCTGCCCAAAGCGCGCGGCCTGTTCATCGCCGGCACCGATACCGAGGTCGGCAAGACGCTTGTGGCCGGAGGAATCGCGCGGGTACTGGTCGAGCGGGGCGTCAAGGTCGGCGTCTTCAAGCCCGTCGCCACCGGCTGCCGCCACGAACGCGAGGGCCTGGTCAGCGGCGATGCGGAATTCCTGGCCCATTGTGCCGACAGCGATCAGCCGCTGTCGGTCATCAACCCGGTCGGGTACGCCATCCCCGCGGCGCCTATCGTCTGCGAGCCCCGTGAACACCGCACGGTCGATCTTGAGGCGATCGCGCTGGCGTACAAGCACCTGGCTCGGTCCAGCGAGTGCGTGCTGGTCGAGGGCATTGGCGGCGTTCGGGTCCCGATCTCGGAAGGCCTCGACGAGCTGGACCTGATGCGGGCGTTCGGCCTGCCGGTCGTCGTCGTGACGCGGCCAAACCTGGGCACGATCAACCACACGCTGCTGACTCTGGATGCCGTGCGGGGGGCGGGCCTGGCCATCGCGGGGTTGGTTGTCAACGGCTATGACGCGGCCAGCGCCTCCATCGCCGAGGAAACCGTTTGCGATGTCCTCCGCGAGTGGGGCCGCACGCGAATCCTCGCGGTTGTACCCCGCGATCCGGCGTCGCACGTGGAAAGCGGTCGCCTGGGCCGGACGGTCGTCACGGCGCTGGAGTCGTGCGATTGGACGGGCCTGATGCGATAAGCCATCGGGCCTCCGCATCATCCGTCGCCGCCGGTCACGCCCCGCGCAGGAATGGATTATGCCGCTTCTCGCAGCCGATGGTCGTCTGGGGACCGTGGCCACTGTAGACGACCGTGTCCTCCGGCAGCGTGGAGAGCTTTCGACGAATGCTGTCCAACAATTGATTCTCGCTGCCGCCGGGGAAATCCGTCCGCCCGATGCTGCCGGCGAACAGCGTGTCACCGACGAAGACGACGTTCTGCTCGGAACAATAATAACACACGCCGCCGGGCGTGTGGCCGGGGGTATGCAGCACGTGAAACGTCAGGCCCGCGTAGCCGATGGGCCCCTCCCCATCGAGCGTGACATCGGCCGGCTCGACCGTCAGCGGCGCACCCACCAGGGCCGAGACGTTCGCCGTCGGGTCGCCCAAGAGCACGGCGTCGGCCTTGTGAATCACGACCTCCACATCGGGAAAGTGCTTGCGGATCAGCCGCACGCCCTCGATATGGTCGGCGTGGCCATGCGTGAGCAGGACCGCCTCGGGCCGCAGGTCCTGCCGCTCCAGGTACGCCACGAGCGGCCCGGCCGAGATCCCGGCGTCAATGACCACACACGCCGTCGATGAGACGTCACGGCGAACGACGAACGCATTCGTCTCAAAGGGCCCCAGCACGAATGACTCGACCTGCATACGCATCCCTTCCGATGACCGTTCCGAAAAGGGCTGGATTCTACACCCCCGGCGGCCGCCCGTCCACGCCCGAAACGCCGAACCGCCGGGAAAAACGCACAAGCGTCCAGGAAATCACAGGCGGGTACGGATGGGCATAAAAAAAGCCAGATTCCGTACAAAAAAACCAGAATCTGGCTCCGGAGGAGGGTGATGAACAAGTGCTTATGATTGCGTGCCCTTCTTTTACCCCCCGATTCGCTTTTCATCAGTCTCCGTATTATTAGACGTATCAGCGGTCGATTTGTTCTCCCCCAAACAGAAAAATTTTTCCCGGCGCGGGCTGGCGGCGATTCTGGGCCGTCGGCGCGGATGAATAGGCCCCCTACCGCAGGAAAACGTTGCCCGGAAGCTGGCGAACCAGGCCCTTGAGGCGTAGCTGGATCAAGGCCGAACTGACCTGCCCAGCCCCCGAATCGGTGGCGGCGATGATCTCCTCCACGTGCCGCGGCTCGCCGTCCAACGCCTCATAAACCTTTTTTTCAACGTCACTTAGATTAAACCGGGCCATCTCGAACAGCGGCTCCTGATTCACCACATCGGTGCGCCGGGCGTGCTCGGTCACCGGCCCTGCCAGGGGCTGTCCGACGGGTCCAAGCAGATCCATGATATCCTCGATGCTCTCCACGAGCCGGGCCCCGTCGCGGATGAGCCGGTGGCAGCCCCGGCTGAACCCCGAATCGATCCGGCCCGGCACGGCCATCACGTCGCGGTTGTTGTCGATCGCCGCCTGCGCCGTGATCAACGCCCCGCTGGTCGCCGAGGCCTCGACCACGAGCACCGCCAGGCACAGACCGGCGATGATCCGGTTGCGGCCGGGGAAGTTCTGCGCCAACGCCTCATACGTCAACGGCAGCTCGCTCACACACGCCCCCTGTTGGGCGATCCGCTCGAACAGCTCGGCGTTCTCGGCCGGGAACACGTTGCCCAGTCCGCAGCCCTGCACGGCGATGGTCCGACCGCCGGCAGCCAGGGCGCCACGATGAGCCGCGGTGTCGATGCCGCGGGCCATGCCGCTGACAATCGTGAACCCCGCCGAGGCCAGCAGGTGGGCGAACCGGGACGCCTGCTCCTGGCCATAGGTGCTGCACCGCCGCGAGCCGACGATGGCCACGGCCAGGGCGTCGCCCCGCACCAACGTCCCCTTGACGTAGAGCACGGGCGGCGCATCCTCCAGCACCCGCAGCGGCGCCGGGTACCGCGGATCGTCGATGTGCACCAGCCACACGCCCAGCCGGTTGGCCTCGGCCAACTCCTGCGACACATCCAGGTTCCGTGCGGCCCGGATGCCCGCCGCGGTCTTGGAGCCGATGCCCTTGACCTTCTGCAACTCGTGGGTCGACGCCTCCAACACCCGCTCGGCCGAGCCGAAGTGCGCCACCAGCCGCCGGTACGCGACCGGCCCGACCCCGGCCGCCATCGCCAGCCGAAGCCGCGACTCGATCCCTTCCGAATGGTCCTCTGTCTTTGCGATGACAGGTCCTCCCGCCCGCCGCCGATCAGGCCTCGTGACCCACGGCCGTCATGTAGATCACGCTCTCGGTCGTGCCGTCCACGCCCACAATCGCGTTGCACTCGTCATCGTACAACGCGGCGATCGGGCAACTGCCCAGGCCCGCCGCCGTCGCCGCCAGCGCCAGATTCTGCCCGACGTGGCCGGCGTCCATATACACGTATCGGTAGCCCCGCTGGCCATACTTGTACGTCGTGCGGGCGAAGACCGCGGTCCAAATAAAGACCACCGCCGCCCGTTCGCACATCCGCTGATCCAGCGCCGCGGCGCTGAGGGCCCCCGCCGCCGAACCGGCCTTGAGCCGTTCGAGCTTGTGTTCCTGGACGGCGTAGTGGTACACCCCCGGCTCGATGCCCTCGACGCGATGGACCGAGACGTACGTTTCGATCGGATACAGCGCCCCCGCCGACGGCGCCGCGCGAAACGTCCAGCCGCGTTGCCGACGCGTGATGCCCGCCGAGGCCCACAGCAACCACGCCAGCACCTCGGCACTGATCGGCCGATCCGCATAGGCCCGCACGCTACGACGACGGCGGATCAGCTCATACAAACGGGGCCCGCCCATGTCGCCCACGAACGGCAAATCGACCCGCTGGGCCTGGGGGTATGTCTTGTACGGCGCCGGTTCCGCCGACGCACCGCGATCATCCCGCGGGACATGGCCCCGCTCATACCGGGTTTGCTGCTGGAATTGATCCCCTGCACCCTCCACACTGAACCTCCTTTCCGCCCCCGTCATCCGCCATCACGGTCTCAGCGGTCCTTCTCCAGAATCGCCAAATGCGCCTCATTGCCAAATACGTCGTTCCATTTGCCCGGCTCAAAGTGTCCGCGGTCGGGCTTGGTGTCGTTGATGATGACAAAGTGCTGCTTCTGGCGGTAGTTGTCCGGTTCGCCCGGGGCCCAGTTGGCGTACTCAAACGGCTCGCCGGTCACCCAGACCCACTTGCCCTCCTCCTTCTCATCGTTCAAGCCGATCCAGTATTCTATGCCCTCGCCAAACGTCGTTACCAGGAATTCGTTCTCGGCCTCGCTGGTGATCGTCACCAGATGCGCCCCGACCTGCTCGGCGTAGGCTTTGGCCGCGTGCCACGGCAAGGCGTGCGGCGTCACGGCGTAGGAGTGTCCGCTTCGCGGGTCACACACCCATTGCAGGGCCAGACCCTGGGCCTGCTTTTCCACGACACCGAGCCGCCGGTCCAGCGGCGTGACCTGCTGCCTGAGCTGGGCGATCTGCTGTTCGGCCTGCCGCAGCCGGTTGATCTGCGAGCCGTGCTCCTGCACGGACTTGGTCAGTTCCCCAACGGATTCACGAACCTCCTCCAGGGCGGCGGCGTTGGCTTCGACATCCTGCCGCAGATTGCTGACGCCCCCATCGCCCCATCGGGCGGCCAGCCCCAGCGCGAAGGCCACGACGGCGATCACCGCTCCTATCCCGACGCACAGCCACAGCGTCGGCCGCGTCATCTCGAACCGCACCTTGCCCACGGGCGGGCCCGCTGCCGCCTCGGTGTCCATCTCCGCCGGATACTCTATCGGCTCGCCGATCTCCGCGACGGATGGCCGAATCTCCGGCTCGGCTCCCGACGGCTCAATCGCCACGGGGACATAGGCCGCCGACTCAGCCGTTTCTGTGTCCACCGGTCCGCCGACCTCATCAGGTCCAGCGCCTTGATCCACCGTTCCCTCGGGCGCTTCTTCAGCCCCTTCGGGGGTGCCCGGCTCCATCAGCGTGTCGGCCCGCGGAACCCCGCTCACGACTCCGGCCCGTTCCACCCCTGCCGCGGATCCGGCGCCGGATGCGCCCTTGTCCGCCCGCTCGACGCGAATCTCCGTGCCCACAGGCACCGACTTGAGCCCCTCCCAGGACCCTTTCAGATGGCCGAAGACGTTGACCGCCGAGGCCGGACGGATCTCCTCACCCTCCGAAGCGGGCGTCGGCCCCAGGAAGATGCACATGCACCGCCCCTCGGGCCAATAGCCGATCTCACCGGGCAAAAGCACCTCCCGGCTGTCGGCCTCCAACTCGGCTGTCACGGGGATTTCGAAGTAGATCTCGCCGCCCCACCGATCCGCGCGGCCCGTGAGCGGAAGGGCCCGCTCAATGGCCTTGGCCGTCGGCGTCTTCCGAAGCTCCGCCTCGACCGTAGCCGCCCCCGCCGTGATCCGTATCATCCTGACCATCGCCGTCTCCCTGCATCCCGTTCAGGGGCTCATCCGCCGCCTCCGCGACACCCCCGAATACCCACCGGATTCTAGCCGCCACGCCCATACCATGCAACCTTTTCCACCGGCGCCAAACCATCGCCTCCGAGATTGACCGCACCGCCTCCCGCACCCATAATAATGTGTTTCTTGTGAACAGACGCAAGACCCATCGCCGTGGAACCCGGCGTGAGGACCAGCTATGGCATTCTGTACGGTGATCAACTGCATGGATGGGCGGGTGCAACTGCCCGTCATTGCCTACCTCCAGCGACGCTGCAACGCCGAGTACGTCGATTCCATCACCGAACCGGGCCCGATCAAGATCCTGGCCGAGGGCCGCGACCGAGCACGGGTCGATTCAATCATGAGCCGGCTGGACCTTTCCATGCGGTGCCACGGATCGAGCAGCGTCGCCGTGGTGGCCCATCACGACTGCGGCGGCAATCCGGTGCCTCGGACCGAGCAAGAAGAGCAACTGGCTCGGACGCTGGCATACATCCGCGACCGCTACCCCGACCTGACGGTCATCGGCCTGTGGGTTGACGAAGATTGGCGGGTTGAAGAAGTCGCCTGATCGTCATCGCGTGGTCACAGCGTCTGCGCGATGGCCTCCAGACGACGGATGCACTGGATCATGGCGCGGACCGTGTGGTAGTTGATTTTCCACGCGTGGGCCATGTGCGTCCAGATGGGCCGGCCCTCGCGGGTGAGCAGCGGCCACCATTCGCCGACGGCGTGGTGGATCACCTTGTCGAACACGAAGCGGTGCACGTTCAGGTACGCCTCCCAGAACGGATCGGGCCCGAAACGCAGGACCGCTTCGAGCATCCCGATCAGCACCTCGGCCTGCTGCCAGAACTCCTTTTCGCGATCGTACACGCCGCCCGCGTGCGGCCCCTCGACGTACACCCCGCCGAACCGCCGGTCGATGCCGTTGTCCACGGCGTGCCGCAGCATCGTGCGGATCGTCTCCTCGTGCTCGTCGATCGGCAGCTCCAGCACATCCAATGCGTGCATCAGCAGCCAGGCCAGCTCCACGTTGTGCCCGTAGGCCGTGTTATCGGTGGCGTGCTCCTTCTGCTGGCCGTCAGGAAAGCGGTCCCAGCCCCAGACGACGTCGAACTTGATCTGCGGCGCGACCCGCCAGTCGGGCCAGAACTGCGGAATGCCCGTTCGGTACTCCGGGTGCAGGATTCGATCGTTGAGCAGGGCGATGACCTCGATCAGCTTGCGTCGATGCACCGACCGCCGGGACGCCTCATACAGCGTGGTAAACGCCTCCATCAGGTGCATGTGCACGTCGAGCGTCTTGCGGTCGCCCCCGGCCGCCCCGCGGCCGCACAGCGACCAGTCCCGCTCGAACATCTCGAAGTACCCGCCATAGCGGGTGTCGGCCGCGTGGGTCTGGATCAGCTCGAAGAGCCGCTGAGCCGCCTGCAGGCCGCGGGTATCGTCCGTGGCCAGCGTGTACTCGGCCAGGGCGTAGATCGCGAAGCTCTGACCGTACAGAATCTTCTTGGCGTCGGTCACGTGGCCGGTCCGGTCGGTCATCCAGTAGAAGCCGCCGTGTGCCTCATCCCACAGGCGGCCCAGCAGGTAGTCCACCCCGTGCCGCGCGAACTCGCCGCAGGCGCCGTCGCCGTAGCCCGCGCGGTGGGCCGAGGCGAACGTGTACGTGCAACGGGCCTGAGCGATAAGCGACTTGGTGTCCTCACCCGTGTCGTTGCCCTCCTGGTCGAAGTGCGTGATGAACCCCCCGTGCTTTTCATCGCGACACCGCGTCAGCCAGAACGGTAGCAACTCGTTCACCAGATGATGCCGCGCCTCATCCCGGCACGTTGTGACCTGCTCTCTGTCCATACTCCACCCTCGCCTTGCTGTTTTTTGTGCCTGATGGTTGTACGCCCGTTGCCGTGTCCGGTCAATCGTTTTTCTTGCCCGCTCCCGCCCCGCGCCATACACTCGTGGGATTGATGCATCCCCCTGAACGACAGGAGTTGACGACCATGTACGACGTGATCAAGGCATCCAGGAACCTTGTTGGACCTCTGGTTCTTGTGGTCGGGCTGCTTTCCTTCAATGCGTCGCGGACGTGGGGTCTGACTGTCCGCGTCGATATGCAGCGACGTATCGGTGCGGTGCGGCCGCTGCACGGTGTCAACAACGGGCCGCTCGACTTCGGCGGGCTGATCGACCTGACCGAATCCTACCGCCGGATCGCCGTCCCGCACATCCGCCTGCATGATTGCCAGTGGCCGGACCCGGACTTGGTGGACGTGCACACGATCTTCCCCGACATGAGCAAACCGGCGGATCGGCCCGAGAGCTACCGCTTTGCCAAGACCGATGCCTACCTCGCCGCGGCCACGCGGACGGGCGCCAAGCTGGTCTACCGTCTCGGCGAGAGCATCGAGCACACCCGCCGCAAGCACCACGTCGCCCCGCCCGCCGACCCCGACCAATGGGCGGCCGTCTGTATGGGGATCATCCGCCACTACACGCAGGGCTGGGCCGATGGGTACCGCTACGACATCCCATACTGGGAGATCTGGAACGAGCCGGAGAATCGGCCCAACATGTGGACGGGTACGGATGAGGACTACTATCGGCTGTACACCGTCGCCGCCAGGAGGATCAAGACCGCCTTTCCGCACCTGCGGGTGGGCGGGCCCGCGGTCGGGGCTCCGGGCCAATTCGTGGATGGGCGGCTCATCCCCAGCCCCTTTTTGGAGGCGTTTCTGCGGCATTGCAGGGAGCACGCGGCACCGCTGGACTTCTTTTCGTGGCACACCTACTCGGCCGACCCGTTCGAGTACGGCCGCCGCGCGCGGGCGATCCGGGCCTGGCTCGATGCCAACGGCTTTGAGAAGACCGAACTGCACCTGAACGAGTGGAACTATCTGCCGGACGAGGACTGGTCAGCCCTTGGCCTGGCCAGCCAGGGCCCCGCCCGGCAGCGGTGGTTCGCCCGGCAGGGTGGACCCGAGGGGGCGGCGTTTCTGACGGCCGTGCTGATCGACCTGCAAGACAGCCCCATCGACGTCGCCAACTACTACAGTGGCGACACGAATCTCTTCGGCCTGTTCAACCGTTATGGCACGCCCAAGAAGACCTGGTACGCCATGGCCGCCTTTGCCCGCCTGCTCGAGACGCCGCATCGCGTCCAGGCCGTACACGACCGGCCCGGCCACGTCGCCGTCTGCGCGGCCACCAATGCGGCGAACACGCGACTGAATCTGTTGCTGGCGGTCCTGGGCGGCGATGAAACCGAGGCGACCGTCCATGTGAGCGGCTTGGAGCCCACGGGGCCTCGCCCCTGGTCGATCCTGCGGGTCGACGCCGACCACGACCTGGAGCCATCCGTCATCGGCAACCTGACCGACGAGCGCCTGCACCTGGAAAACCTGCGTCCCCCCTGCGTCGTCCTCCTGCAAGTCGGAGTCAATCCTTCGACACGGTGACGTGAAACCGAAAACCAGCACTCAATCTCTGGACGAGCCTGTGCTCCACAGACAATGTGGCACTACGTGCTTGCGGATCAGTGTTCGGCAAGCAGCTCCAGCACGGCCCAGACCGGACAATGATCCGAGGCGACCTTCTCATCAATGACGCGGGTCTCGACCACGCGCCAGCGATCCTTCGGCCTGTACAGGATGTAGTCAATCTTCCGTGTTGGCTCCACCGCCGGAAAAGTGGGCTCCGGGGCCATCTGCCCGGCGTACGCCCATTGG
>DSDH01000591.1 GCA_011055475.1 Phycisphaerales bacterium
CTCGCCGAGCATCGCAGCGGAAGACGGACAGGCCCGAAGGGTTGCGCGCAGGACGCGCGCAATTCCGCAGTCGGGCCAGGGACGGCCCGTCTGCGGAACCCCGTCTGGAGCGAGAAGCGCAGGATCAATCGGCAGGATTGCCGATTGACACAGCCGAAGGCTGCCGCGAAGCGGCGAGGCACATGGACGTGCCGAGTGAAACCCGAAGGGCGGGATAGTGGGGTGCCCTTTCTTTTGGTTACTTTTCTTTGGGCAAGCTAAAGAAAAGTAACTCGCCCTTTGGCAGCAGACCGGAAAAGAACTCTGCACCATCAAAAGGGCGAAACACCCCATGCCTTGGGCAACTGACATCAGTCGCCAATATCCCCCGTGCGCAAAGCAGCCTTGTAGTCCTGGTAGAGCGCATACATCCGCTGCCACACCGGGCCGGGCCGGCCATCGCCCACGGGCTGGCCGTCGAGACGGGTGACCGGCACCACCTCCTTGGTGGAGCTCGTCATCCAGACCTCGTCGGCCAGGCGCAGTTCGGTCTCCGGGATGTCGGCCTCGCGGTAGGACAGACCATGCGACCCGGCGATTTCCAGCACCAGGTCCCGGGTGATGCCGGGCAACAGGCGCGGCCCCTTGGGCGGGGTGATGATCGTGCCGTCGCGCACGATGAACAGGTTGCTGGCCGCCCCCTCGGTGGCCAGGCCACCGCGCACGAGGATGGCCTCCATGGCGCCCTCTTCCTTGGCCTCCTGGCGCATGAGCACATTGGCCAGCAGGGTAACGGCCTTGATGTCACAACGTGCCCAGCGGATATCGGGACGGGTGACGGCGTCGATGCCCCTGTCCAGCACCTCGCGTCCCAGCGTGACGATGGGATTGGCCATGGCGAAGACGGTGGGCACGACATGGTCCGGGAAGGCATGGTCGCGCTTGGCCACGCCGCGCGTGACCTGCAGGTAGACCGACTGGTCCTCACCCTCGCCCGCCTCGATCAGGCGGCTGAAGATGGCACACCACTCCTCGCGGGTATGCGGATTGGGGATGCGGATCTCGCGCAGGCTGCGCTCCAGGCGCTCCAGGTGATGGTCGCAGCGGAACAGGCGCCCGCCGTAGGCCGGGATCACCTCGTACACGCCGTCGCCAAACAGGAAGCCGCGGTCCAGTACCGGGACCTTCGCCTCTTCGAGTGGGCAGTACTCGCCGTTGAGGTAGACGGTCACGTCAGTCGAACCACTTGAGCACGGCATCGGTCGCGCGGCGGACGAAGCCGCCCTCGTCCACGGCCTCCAGCGCCACCAGCGGTTGCGACTTGATCACCTCGCCGTTCAGGCTGACGTTGACGTCGCCCAGCGCCGCGCCCTTGGCCACCGGGGCCTCGACGTTTGGCGTGAGCTCCATCATTGCGTCGAGCTTGGAGTACTGGCCGCGCGGGATGGTGACATACAGGTCGCCATCGAGCCCCAGACCGACCTTCTCCTGCGCCCCCTTCCAGACGCGGGCCTCGGTGAGGGCCTCGCCGGCGCCATAGAGGCGGTGGGTCTCGAAGAAGCGATAGCCATAGTTGAGCAGGGCCTGGCTGTGACGGGCGCGCGCGTCCTCGCTGTCGGTACCGAGCACGACGGTAATCAGGCGCATCCCGTCGCGCTCCGCCGAAACGACCAGGCAGTAGCCGGCCGCCTCGGTATGGCCGGTCTTGCCGCCATCCACGCTCGGGTCGCGCCACAGCAGCTTGTTGCGGTTGTACTGCTTGATGCCGTTGTAGGTGAACTCGCGTTCCTTGTACAAGGCGTAGTGTTCCGGGAACTCGGTGATCACCGCGCGCATGAGCACGGCAATATCATGGGCGGTGGTGTAGTGATTCTCGTGCGGCATGCCGGTGGCGTTGGCGAAGTGGGAGCCATTCATGCCCAGCGCCTGCGCCTCGGCGTTCATTATCGCGACGAAGCCGCTCTCGGTCCCGGCCAGGTGCTCGGCCAGCGCCACGGTGGCATCGTTGCCCGACTGGATCACCATGCCGCGCAGCAGGTCGCCGAGTCGCACGCGATGGTTCACCTCGATGAACATGCGTGAGCCGTAGGTACGCCAGGCCTTTTCACTGACCAGTACCTCATCCTCGACGGATATGGTGCCGCTTGCCAGCGCCTTGTACAGCACATAGCCGCTCATCAGCTTGGTGATGCTGGCGGGCTCGACCTGCATCTCTGCATCCTTCTCCGCCAGCACCCGGCCGCTGTGGAAGTCCAACAGCAGGTAACTGGTGGCCGGCACGCTGGGCGGCGCGGGGATGATGGTCGGCGAGGCGGACGCGCTCAGGCTGACGATTAACAGCAGGCAGGTAATCAGGAACTTGGGCAGCATGGTCACAGGCAGTCTTCGGATATTGGCTGATTTGGGTTTGAATCATTGGCCGAACCGGGAAATTCTATCCCTTCGACCGGAGGATGACTAATGGTGCCATCACATCCTGGCGCTCCGGCCACACGCCCCGGGCCGGGTCAGTCCACGACAATGCGGAAATCGTCCAGACCGAGCCGTTCCAGGCCCTGCACCGTGCGATCGGCGGCATCCACGCCGGCCAGCGGGCCGATGCGCACGCGGTAAACCACGCCCCCGGTCCCCCGGCCTTCCTGGATAGTGACCTGCCCAAGCGAGTGAGAGTTCAACCGCGACTGGAAAAGCTCGGCGTTCTGCCGGGAGGCAAAAGCCCCCACCTGGATATACATGTCGGCCCCGCTCGGGGCACCGGCGGCCGGCGCCGAAACCAGCTGCGGACGCGCGGGCTCGGGACGGCGCGGGTCGATGGCCGTCACCTCCACCAGTCCCGTACCCTCCTTGAGGATGTCGAGCTTGGTGGCCGCGGCATAGGACAGGTCGATGATCCGGTTGTCATGGAACGGCCCGCGATCGTTCACCTTGACGATGACACTGCGCCCGTTCCGAAGGTTGGTGACCCGCACATAGGTGGGCAAGGGCAGCGACTTGTGAGCGGCCGTCATCTGGTACATGTCGTAGGGCTCGCCGCTGGAGGTGCGACGGCCATGGAACTTGCTGCCGTACCAGGAGGCGATACCGCGCTCGGAGTAGCCGGCGGCGCTGTCCATCACGTAATAGCGGCGGCCAAAGACCTCGTAGGAGGTCGGATTGCCATACTTGCTACGCGGCTCGGAGCGGGGCACCGCGTCCGGAATCGCTTCGGCGTTGATCTGCCCCCCGGGGCCGTCGCTGTCGACCCGGACGCTGCCGCCACCGCCGCAGCCGGCGAGCGCTGCCACGAGCAGTCCCAGCCCGAGCCAGCGGGCGGGACCGACGCTCATCGCGCCGCCTCCTGTCGCTGGTAGGCCTGCCGGATCTCCTGCGCGAGCTGGTGCACTGCCATGGCGTAGAGCGGGCTGTGGTTGTAACGGGTGATGACGTAGAAGTTGCGCAGGCCCAGCCAGTACTCCCGGTACTCCTCGCCGTCGAGGGCGATGAGGGCGACGTTGTCGTCGTAGCTGAGCGGCCGCAGCGGCTCGACACCGGCGGCCGTCAGCTCCGCCAGGGAGAAGCTCGGCTTCATGCCCTTCTCGGCGAAGGGCGCGGCGACCTCGTCCTCGACCCGGGCCGGCAGGGTGACCGGTTCGCCCGCCACCCAGCCGTGCCGCTTGAAGTAGTTGGCCACCGAGCCGATGGCATCGGCGGGGCTCTCCCACAGATCGCGCCGGCCGTCACCGTCGAAATCGACCGCAAAGTTGCGGTAGCTCGACGAGATGAACTGGCTCTTGCCCATGGCCCCGGCATAGGACCCTTCCAGGCCGCGCGGATTCAGGCCTTCCTCGCGCGTGAGGAGCAGGAAATGCTCCAGTTCGCTGCGGAAGAACCGCGCCCGCGGCGGGTAGTCGAAACCGAGGGTGGTGAGTGTATCCAGCACCGGGAACCCGCCGGTATGGCGACCATAGAAGGTCTCCACGCCGATGATCGCCACCAGGTACTCGGGCGGCACGCCGTAGGTGGCCTCGGCCCGCTCGAGCAGCTCGCGGTGCTCGGCCCAGAACTCGGTGCCCTGGCGAATGCGCGCGGGATTGAGGAAGATCGGCCGGTACTGGTACCAGGGCTTCCCCTCCGCGGGCCGCTGGATGACTTCCAGTACCCGCGTCTGCTGGCGCACGTCGGCGAACAGGGCATGCAGGTCGTCGCGCCGGAAATCGTGGCGCGCCACCATCTCGTCGATGAAGCTGCGCACGTCGTCGCGCGCGGGGTAGTCCATCGGCGCATTACCGGCCTCGGCCACGGCCGCATGGCTCGAACACCCGCCCAGCGTCAGGGTGAGGAAGACCGCCAGGGCGGTGATTGAGCGTAACAACAGGCGCATTAGCGTGATAACAGTCGTCGGTGCGAATTGATGGACATGAGCATACCGAATGCCGCCATGAGGGTCACCATGGACGTGCCGCCGTAGCTCACCAGCGGCAGCGGGACCCCCACGACCGGCAGCAGCCCGGTCACCATGCCCGTGTTTACGAACAGATAGACAAAGAACGTGAGCGAAAGACTCCCGGCGAGCAGCCGCGAATACGTGTCCTGGGCGTTCACCGCGATGTACAGGCCGCGCAGAATGAGACTGAGGTAGACGATCAGCAGGGTCAGGGCACCGAGGAAGCCGAACTCCTCGCCGTAGACGGCGAAGATGAAGTCGGTGGAGCGCTCGGGCAGGAACTCGAGCTGCGACTGGGTGCCATTGAGCCAGCCCTTGCCGTAGAGGCCGCCGGAACCGATGGCGATCTTGGACTGGATGATGTGGTAGCCCGAACCCAGCGGGTCGCTCTCGGGATTGAGGAAGGTGAGCACCCGGCGGCGCTGGTAGTCGTGCATGAAGTGCCACAATACGGGTAGTGCGGCCAGCGCGGCGGCACCCAGGCCGAGCAGCAGGCGCCAGCGGATGCCGGCCAGGTAGATAACGAAGACGCCGGCCACGCCCACCAGCAGGGCCGTACCCAGATCCGGCTGCCGGGCGATAAGCAGCATCGGCACCGCTACCAGCACGCCGGCGACCAGCACCTCCCACCACCGCGGCGGCAAGGGGCGCTCGGCGAAGAACCAGGCGACCATCATCGGCACCGCGAGCTTCATCATCTCCGAGGGCTGGAAGCGAATGATGCCCAGGTCCAGCCAGCGCTGCGCGCCCTTGCCCATCTCCCCCATCACCAGCACCGCCACCAGCAGCACGACCCCGCCGGCATAGATCCAGGGCGACCAGCGGGCCAGCACCGGCATCGAGACCTGGGCGAACAACAGCAGCACGACGAAGGCAAGCCCGAGACGCACCGCCTGGCGGACCATCAGCTCGACGTTCTCGCCGCCCGCGCTGAACAGCACCACGAGCCCGATCGCGGCCAGGGTGAACAGCCCGATCAGCAGCGGCGGATCGAGATGCAGCGCCTGTAGCAGCGCCGACTGGCCCCGGGTGTCGTCAGCGCGCATCGGCCATCGCCCCCTGGTCCGCCCCGCCGTCGCGCAGCAGGTAGAAGTCCATCAGGCGCCGCGCAATGGGCGCCGCCACGCGGCTGCCGCCGCCGCCGTTCTCGGCGATGACCGCCACGGCAATGCGCGGATCGTCGGCCGGTGCGAAACCGACGAACAGCGAGTGGTCGCGCAGGTGATGGGCGATATTCTCCTCCTCGTACTCCTCGTCCGCACCGAGACCGAACACCTGGGAGGTGCCGGTCTTGCCGGCAATGCGGTAGGGCGCATCGTGGCCGGCCGTCCAGTAGGCCGTGCCGTTACGACGGTGCATGACATCTTCCATCGGCCCGATCACTTGTTGCCACAGACGCTCGTCGCGCACGCTGACAGGCTCGAGCGCCTCGGGTTCGAGACGCGTCGGCTCGCCGCTGGCCGGGTCGGTCACGGCCATCAGCAGGCGCGGACGCATGCGCTCGCCGCGCATGGCGAGCACACTCGTGAACTCGGCCATCTGCATCGGCGTGGCCAGCATGTAGCCCTGGCCTATCCCCACGATCAGCGTCTCCCCCGGGAACCAGGGCATGCGCCGGACCTGCCGCTTCCACTCGCGCGAGGGCAGCAGGCCATCGGACTCGCCCGGCACGTCGATGCCGGTGGCACTCCCGAGGCCGAACTGGGCCAGGAAGGGATGGATGCGGTCGATGCCGAGCTTGTAGGCGAGGTCGTAAAAGTACACGTCGCTCGACTGGGTGATCGCATCGCCCATGTCGATGAGCCCATGGCCCTGCTTTTTCCAGTCGCGGTAGCGACGCTCGTCGTTGGGCAGCATGTAGTAGGGGCCGGCATACATCTGCTTGCTGGCCCAGGTCAGCTGATACTCGAGCCCCGCCAGCGCCATCAGGGGCTTGATCGTCGAGCCCGGGGGGTACTGGCCCTTGAGCGCGCGGTTGAACAACGGCCGGGCACGCCCGGTGTTGAGTTCGGCGTAGGCCTTGCGGGAGATGCCATTGACGAACAGGTTCGGGTCGTAGGTCGGCATGCTGGCGAGGGCGAGCACCTCGCCGGTGCGCGGGTCCATGGCCACTGCCGCACCGTTGTAGCCGGTCAGCTCCTGTTCGGCCAGGCGCTGCAGGCCGGCATCCAGCGACAGCACCAGGTCCCTCCCGGGCTGCGGCGCCTGGCGCTCCAGCACGGCGAGCGTGCGGCCCTGGGCATTGACCTCCTCCTGCTGGTAGCCGACCTCGCCGTGCAGCAGCGCCTCGTACTCGCGCTCGATGCCGAGCTTGCCGATGTGGCTGGTGCCGTTGTAGTTGTCCGCGTCCACGCGCTGCAGGTCCCGCTCGTCGATGCGGCCCACGTAGCCCAGCGCGTGGACCGCGGTGCCGCCAAGCGGGTAGTGCCGCATCAGGCGGGCGTTGATATCCACACCCGGAAAGCGGTGGCGGTTGACGGCGAAGCGTGCCACCTCCTCGTCACTGAGGTTGAAGCGCAGGGGCACGCGCTCGAAGGGACGCTTGCGCCGCAGCGCCAGGCTGAAACGCTCGATCTCGATCTCGGTGAGCGTCAGCACCGTGGAGAGCCCCGCCAGCGTGGCGCTCATGTCCTCGATTTGCTCGGGGGTGATCTCGAGTTGGTAGGCCGGCACGTTCTCGGCCAGCACCACACCGTTGCGGTCGTAGATGAGCCCGCGCGGGGGCGGTACCGCCACCAGTCGCACGCGGTTGTTCTGCGACTGGGTGGTGAAATACTTGTAGTTGGCGATCTGCAGATAGACCAGCCGACCCAGCACCAGCGTCAGCAACAGGCAGACGATGACGCCGGCGACAATGACCCGGGTCCCGAACATGCGCTGTTCGAGGTGCAGGTCCTTGATGGCATGCAGATTCGCCATTCGCGATCGGATGCATCAGGCCAGGGCGCTGTCGCCCCGGCCCGACCGAATCACTTGCCCTCTTCGTATCGCTTGATGCTGTCCAGGATCTCCTGGTGGGCCTCGGCCACGCCGGTCCACTCCTCGATCTTCACCCACTTGTTGGGCTCGAGTTTCTTGTAGTGCTCGAAGAAGTGGGTAATCTGCGCGATCAGTTCCTTCGGCAGGTCGTGCACGTCCTTCACGTTGTCATACTGCGTGTGCAGCTTGCTGGAGGGCACGGCGACGATCTTCGCATCCATACCGGATTCATCGGACATCTTGAGCATGCCCACCGGGCGGGCCGCGATCACCACGCCGCTCATCAGCGGCAGCGGGGTCACCACCAGCACGTCCACCGGGTCGCCGTCGTCGGACAGGGTGTGCGGTACGAAGCCGTAGTTGGCCGGATAGAACATCGGGGCCGTCATGAAGCGGTCCACCACCAGCGCGCCGCTTTCCTTGTCAAACTCGTACTTGACCGGGGCGCCGTGGGAGGGGATCTCGATGATCACGTTGACTTCTTCCGGGACCTTCTTGCCCGGGCTGAGATTGTCCAGAATCATGTTATTCCTCGTCTGAATTTTGTATGAACAGGCCACGGAGTCGCGCCAGCGGGCCATTATAGCGGCTTGGGGGCGGCGGATGACATGGGATGGCGCACAATCCCTGCAATTAAACGGCCCCGCGTCCATACTGGTGTAACAAATTCGGCCTAGAACGCCGTATACAAGAAGAAAGGGGGATTTACTTGGGCATTCATGCAATTCCGGTCCTGGTGGGCGGCGGCGGGCTGCTGGCGGCCCTGCTGCTGTATCTCGTCGTGCTGCGCTTTCCTGCCGGCGAGGGCCGTGTCACGGAGATCGCGGCAATGATCCACCAGGGCGCCCTGGCCTTCATCCGCCGGGAATACACCCTGCTGTACGCCTTCGCCGCCCTGGTCGCCCTGGCCATCGGCCTGTCGGACCTTGGCTGGCCCACCGCCGCCGCCTTCACGGTGGGGGCCCTGGCCTCCTCGGCGGCCGGCTACATCGGCATGCACGCCGCCACTCGCGCCAACGTGCGCACCACGGTCGCCGCCCACGAGCGTGGGGCCGACGGCGCCCTGGCCGTCGCCTTCTTCGGCGGCTCCATCATGGGGCTGACCGTCGCCGCCATGGGCCTGTTGGGCCTGGGGAGCCTCTACCTCGTGTTCGGCCGCGACCCGGCCACCGCCCACATCATCCACGGCTTCGGCATGGGCGCCTCCACCGTGGCCCTGTTCTCGCGCGTGGGCGGGGGCATCTACACCAAGAGCGCGGACGTCGGCGCGGACCTGGTCGGCAAGATCGAGGCCGGCATCCCGGAGGACGACCCGCGCAATCCGGGCGTGATCGCCGACAACGTCGGCGACAATGTCGGTGACGTGGCAGGCATGGGCTCGGACATCTTCGAATCCTACTGCGGGGCCATCATCGCCACCATCGCCATCGCCGTCTCGCTCGGCACGACCGGCCTGGCGGGGCTCGGGGCCCAGGCGGACCTCATGTTCCTGCCGCTGGCGCTGGCCTCCGCCGGCATCATCTGCTCGCTGCTCGGCATCGGCCTGGTGCGGGTGTTCGCAAGGCAACGGCCCGCCACGGCCCTGCGCATCGGCACTTTTTCCGCCGCCGTGCTGCTGATCATCGCCGCCTGGTTTCTGATCGGCGCCCTCGGGGTGGATGCGCGCGTCTGGGGCGCCGTACTGGCGGGCGCCGTAGGGGGCGTCATCATCGGCCTCAGCACCGAGTACTACACGGGGGGCCGCCCCATACGGCATATCGCCGCCAGCGGCGAGACCGGCCCGGCCACGGTCATGATCACGGGCCTGGCCATCGGCATGCAGTCGGTGGTGATCCCCGTACTGGCCATCGCCACCATCATCTTCGTCGCCAACCAGCTGGCCGACCTCTACGGCGTGGGCATCGCCGCCGTGGGCATGCTGGCCACCGTCGGCATCACCATGGCCATCGACGCCTACGGGCCGGTGGCCGACAACGCGGGCGGCATCGCCGAGATGGCCGAGCTGGGCAAGGAGACTCGCCGCATCACCGACTCGCTCGACGAGGTGGGCAACACCACGGCGGCCATCGGCAAGGGCTTCGCCATCGGCGCCGCCGCGCTGGCCGCACTCGCCATCATCACCGCCTACCTGGCCGAGGTCGGCCACGGCCAGGGGGGCGCCATCGAACTGCGGCTCAATGACCCGGCGGTGCTCGTCGGCCTGTTCATCGGCGGCATCTTCCCGTTTCTCATCGCCTCGCTGACGATGACCGCGGTGGGCAACGCCGCCTCCGACATGATCCAGGAGATTCGCCGTCAGTTCCGCGAGATCCCGGGGCTGATGGAGGGCAAGGCCAGGCCCGACCACATCCGCTGCATCAATATCGCCACCGACGCGGCCCTCAAGCGCATGGTGCTGCCCGGCGTACTGGCCGTGATGGCGCCCGTGGTGGTGGGCTTCGGCCTCGGCCCCGAGAGCCTGGGCGGCATGCTCGGCGGCGCGCTGATCTGCTGCGTGCTGCTCGCGCTCACCATGGCCAACGCCGGCGGCGCCTGGGACAACGCGAAGAAATACGTCGAGAAGGGCCATCACGGCGGCAAGGGCTCGCCGGTACACAAGGCCACCGTGGTGGGGGACACCGTCGGCGACCCCTTCAAGGACACCTCGGGACCGGCAATGAACATCCTGATCAACGTGATGGCCATCGTCTCGCTGGTGATCGCGCCGCTGCTGTGAGCGGCGGCAGCGGGCAGCGGACGATTTCGCTACAATCGCCGCAGCAACGTCGGCAACGGGTTGCCATGCCCGGGGCCAGCGAGTATAAGTTCACGACTTGCAGGCGGCCTTTTTCGCTTGCGGATCAAGGTCTAACAATAAAAGAGGGCAGGGTTCGACGATGAGAATCATACTGTTGGGGGCGCCGGGTTCCGGCAAGGGCACACAAGCGCAACTCATGGTCGAGCGCTTCCGGATTCCGCAGATTTCCACCGGCGACCTGCTGCGCAGCGCCGTGTCCAAGAACACCCCGCTGGGCCAGCAGGCCAAGGCGCACATGGACGCCGGCCAGCTGGTGCCCGACGAGATCGTGCTCGGCATGATCCGCGAACGCCTGGCCAGCCCCGACACCGACAACGGTTTCATCCTCGACGGTTTCCCGCGCAACCTCAACCAGGCAGAGCGCCTCGACAACATGCTCGAGGCCATGGGCAAGCCGCTGGACACCGCCCTGTTCATCGACGTCGATTTCGACATCCTCATGCAGCGTCTCGCCGGTCGCCTGACCTGCGAGAGTTGCGGCGCGGTCTTTAACATCTACACCTCGCCCCCGCGTCAGGACAGCATCTGCGACAACTGCGGCGGCAACCTGCACCACCGTGCCGACGACAACGAGGAAACCATCAGCAACCGCCTGCGCGTGTACGAGGCGCAGACCAAGCCGCTGGTCGGGTACTACGCCGAACGCGGCAAGCTGCTGCGCCTCGACGGCGAGCGCGAGATCGAGGACATCTTCAGCGACGTGGTGCGCCTGGTGGAGGGCCTGAAATCGGCGCGCCCCAGCGCAGCGGCAAAAGCGACCCCGGCCACGCGGCCCGCGGCCGCGAAGGCGAGCAAGCCCAGGGCCAAGCCGGCCTCGGCCGCCAGGACCGAGGAGACGGCCGAGGCCCCGGCCAGGGCGACCGCCGCCAAGAAAAAGGCGGCCGTGAAGAAGAAGGTGGCCACCAAGAAGGCCGCCCCGAAGAAAAAGGC
>DSDH01000592.1 GCA_011055475.1 Phycisphaerales bacterium
TCGCTCTCCACCCAGACCCGGCCGCCCAACAGCTCAGCGAGCTGGCGGGTGATGGCCAGCCCCAGACCGGTGCCGCCGAATCGCCGCGAATGACTCGTGTCAGCTTGGACAAAGGCGCCAAAGATGTTGTGTATCTTCTCAGGTGTAATACCGATGCCGGTATCACGGACGATGAATCGCAAGACGGGGCCCTTGCTCTCTTCACCGACGTCGACGATCAGGTCGACCGAGCCGGACGGCGTGAACTTGATCGCGTTGCTCACAAGATTCACCAGGCACTGCCGTAGCCGGGCCGGATCGGTGCAGATGCGCGGCGGCAGCGACGGGGCAAGGGTGACCCGGAAGTCCAGACCCTTGGCTTGGGCGGCGGGTTCCAGCAGCGAGGCGATCTGCTCCACGATCGGCCCCAGAGTGCACTCGACGAGGTTCATTTCGAGCTTGCCGGCCTCGATCTTGGAGAAGTCCAGGATATCGTTGACGATGTTCAGCAGATGCAGCCCGGCATGATGGATCGTCTGCACGTGCTGTTGCTGCGCCTCATCCAGGCCGTCATCCAAAAGCACTTCGCTGAATCCGATGATCGCGTTCATCGGCGTGCGGATTTCGTGGCTCATGTTGGCCAGGAACTCACTCTTGGCGCGGCAGGCGTCAAGCGCCTCCTGTGCCAGGATGCGCGCCTGCTCGGCGGCGAGCTCCAGCTTGCGATTCGTCGCCTCGGCCTGGCTCCAGGCCTGGGCGGCCTCGTCCTTGGCGTCACGCAGATCCTGCTCGTAGCGCTTCCGATTCGTGACGTCCTGCAGCGTCTCGACCGCGCCGACCAAGTGGCCCTCGGAGTCCGTGATCGGCGCGGCGGTGAAGAACAGCCAGCGGCCATCGGGCCCCATGTCCTCGAAAAACGCCTCGCATTCGTAGGCGCCGTCCGCGATCGCCGACGGTCGAAACGCCCGGCCGTAGTACCGGGTGATCTCCTGTGCGTCCGCATGGTCCAGCACCAGGTCGGCCATGATGGGTCGCGGTGATTGATAGAAGGCCGACCAGTGCCGGTCGGTCCCGACGACGTGATCGGCGTCGATGTCCGTCAGGGCCGCACAGGCCCGGTTCCAGTGCGTCACGCGGTGGTTCTGATCGATCACCAGGGTCGGAACGGGGCTGCCCTGGAGAATCTGGTGCAGGCGCTCATGGGCCTCGCGACGGGCGTCTTCCGTGCGTTTGCGCTCGGTCACGTCCCGCACGAGCGCGTAGAATATCTCGGCGCCCGACAATTCGATGCAGCCCAGTGTCACCTCCGTGTCGAAGCAACGGCCATCGAGTCGTCGGTGCCGCCACTCAAAACGGCAGACCTGATCCAGCCGGACCGACTCGAAGATGGCGGCGGCCCGCTGGCTCGACACCGAGCCGTCGGGCTGCCGCTCGGGGCTGAAGTCAACAGGCCCCTGGCCAAGAATGTCCTCCGCGGTGCACCCAAACATGTCGAGGGCTCGTGGGTTGCATTCCACATACAGCCCATCTCGAATCAGAAAAATGCTGTCTCCGGCCGAGGTAAAGAGCATTTCGTAGAGCTTCTTCCGTTCGCCAAGGACCCGTCGCACGCTGGAGATCTGTCCCCGGGCCGACCATGCCAGAGCAGCCAGTATCCACAGCACGCCCACACTTACGCTGCACGCCCACTGCAGCCCCGCCGGGTACCAGCCGGTCATGTCGGCCAGCAGGTACAACCGCCAGATCCCGCTCTCGTCGGTCAAACCCGGAACCAGCCGCGTTGCGACGGCATAGCGCCGCCCATGAAGGACCGTATGGGTCGTGTCCAGCCGGCACGGCAGCGGTCGCGGTTCTGGTTGGTCGGGGCCAAACGCCTCGGCGAATTGTCGCGTCGCAACGGACTTCCGATCCGGCGATCCGGTCGTCCTGAAAAGCCACGATGGCTCCGATGCGGCGAACACGACCCCCAGCGGCGAGACCAGGACCGCCGATCCGCCAAGCTGCCCCAAGAATGCATCCACGGGTTCCAGCGGCATCTTCATCACCACGGCGCCGATCGGGGCCGATTCGGCCGCCCCCTGGTCGTACACCGGCGAAGCGTAGTACAGACCCCGTTTGGCGGTTGTGACGCCCAACGCGGGGTAGACCACGTCGCGACCTTCCATCGCCTTTGTGAAGTAGGGGCGAAAACTGTACGTGTTGTCGATCAGCGTCTGGGTGTTATCGGGCCCATAACGCGTGGAGGCGACCACGCGGCCCCGGCGGTCCATGGCGTAGAGGATCGAGCCGCCGAACGCCTGGCGCACCCGCTCCAATTCCGCGAGCAGGCCGGGTTCGTCTTTCACGGCGCGCCCGGCCACCACGTCCTGCACGCCGGCGTCGGCCAGGCCCAAGGCGTGGGTCGCCCCCAGAACCCGCGTGTGCAGGAGCACATCCGCCAAGCGGTCGACCGCTTCCTGAGCCGTTTGATTGAGCCGGGCATGATGCTGCACGGACAGGACCGCACGTAACGTCCAGCGGGCCAGGATCAAGGCCAGCGCCAGTCCCACGACAAAGACGGCCGCGGGCGCGATTCGGCGACGAGCCCACCACCGAATGCGGCGCGGCGGCCGCGCCGACCGGCCCGCCGGCTTCGATCCATCCTGTCTCATATAGGACTGTCGGTCCCCCATCCAGGGTCCCCCAAAAGGTCACACCCCTTGCGTCCGAGGCGCTCGGCCGCAGGTCCCGACATATCGACCGATTCGAAGAGGCACTTGGCGGGTTTGTAAGAACGGCCGGGCCGCGATCCAGCCGCCTCGCAATTGTCATCAAAGCCGGGCCGGATGTCTATGTTTACGAAGGGACGGACAATCGCAGGTCAACCCATGGATCGAAGCCCGCGCATGCGCCGAACATGCGCACCGTCGGCTTTGACGCCCGCGGGTGGAACGAGTAGAATGGCCGGTGATTCGCGAAGGATGACGTCCCCTCCAACACGAGAAAGGAAACAGGATCATGAAATCCAGATTATGGCTTACAGGGCTGTTGGTGTGTGCCCTCGGGACCTGCGCCCGGGCGGATGAGCCGGAATACGCCGCGGTTTTCGCCGACGGGTCCAAGATCGGGTTCATGATGCACCAGCGTATCGTGACCGGTGGCCAGGTCCACACGACGGAAACGATGCACTTGACCATTGCCCGTGGCGGCGTCGTTCTGCCCATCGGTGTGCAGAGTACGACGATCGAGACGACCGACGGCGAGCCGATCCGCTTCGAGTACGCCATGGACGCGGGCCTCATGAAGCAGAAGACCCGCGGCACGATTCGTCCCGACGGCCGGCTCGAGGTCGTCGCCGAGATGATGGGAACGACGCAAAAGCAGGTCCTTCCCTGGCCCAAGGGCGCGCTGATGAGCGAGGGGCTGCGCCTGCTGGAGCTCAAGACGGAATTGAAGGAAGGGGAGTCCTTCACCGCGACGGTGTTCGAGCCCAGCCTGCTCTCGGCCATCGAGGCGACGGTCACGGTCGGCCCCGTCGTGGAGGTGGACCTGCTGGGGCGGGTGGTGCGTCTGACGGAGACGACCGTCGTCATGCAGACACCCAGCGGACAGGTGGTTACCAAGGCCTACGTGGACGAGGACCTCAACACCTTTAAAAGCGTCACGGAAATGCTGGGGATGCGGCTGGAGATCATCGCCTGCGACAAGACGTTCGCCCTGAGCCCGAACGACGTGGTGGACTTTTTGGACAAGATGCTGGTGCCCAGTCCCCAGCCGCTGGAACCAACGGCGGCCAAGGCGATGGTCTATCATATCGTGCCCACGCAGAGTGATCACGGGTTGCAGTTCCCCGCAACGGATTATCAGCAGGTGGACAAGGCGGCCGATGGTTCCTATCGCGTGACGGTCCGGACCAAGCCTATTCCCACGGGTCAGACGTTCCCGTACAAGGGCAAGGACGCCGAGCTGCTTGAGGCCCTCAAGCCGACGACGTATCTGCAGTGCGACCAGGAGGCGATCCAGGACCTGGCGCGGCAGGCCGTGGGGTCGGTTCGTGACGCGGGCCAGGCCGCCAAGAAGATCGAGGCCTTCGTCGATCAGTACGTCAGCGGCAAGAACCTGTCGGTCGGTTACGGTACGGCGCTGGAGGTCGTCGCGAGCCGGCAGGGCGACTGCACCGAGCACGCCGTACTCACCGCCGCGATGTGTCGGGCCATCGGTATCCCCGCGCGGGTGGTGTTCGGGCTGGTCTACGTCGATGAGTTCCTGGGCCGGGAGCACGTGTTCGGCGGGCACGCCTGGGCCGAGGCGTGGGTCGGCGACACGTGGGTGGGTCTGGATGCCACGCGCAGCGCTCAGGGTTTTGGGCCGGGCTACATCACGCTGGCCCGGGGGCACGGCGACCCGAAGGACTTCTTCGGCATGATCCACACGTTAGGGTACTTCCGGATCGCCAAGATCGAGTCGCGATGAGGTTCTTTCTTCGACAGGTGCCAAGGCCCGAGCGTCTCTTGGCCCACGTATGACGGACGAAGCCAGGGGCCCTGGTCGCTCACGAACGCGGCTTGGAGACGAGGCGAGCACAATGCCGGCTCTTTTCCCCGTGGGGGCCTTGCCGGGCCGTCAGCGGGGGTCCTTTTCGCGGATCAGCGGCACGAAGCGGACGGGCATCCGCGACTCACGGCGGATCGTGCCGTCGACGTTCTTATGGACGACGACGAGCTCCTGCACCGTGTTCCGCGGTCCCACGGGGATGACCATCCGGCCGCCGGGCTTGAGCTGGTCGAGCAGCGGCTGGGGGATGTCTTCGGGGGCACACGTGACAATAATCGCGCCGAACGGGGCCTCTTCGGGCCAGCCTTGGTAGCCGTCGCCGATCCGCACGTGGAGGGTCTCGTAGCCGTGACGGCGGAACGTCCGGATGGCCCGTTCGCCCAGGGGCCGCACGATCTCGATCGTGAACACGTGGGGCGTGAACTCATTGAGGACGGCCGCCTGGTAGCCCGATCCCGTGCCGATCTCCAGCACCTTCTCGCTCGGGTCCAGGTCCAGCAGGTGCGTCATGTACGCCACGATATACGGCTGGGAGATGGTCTGGCCGAAGCCGATGGGCAGCGGCGAGTCGATGTAGGCCGCCCGGGCCTGGGTCTCCGGCACGAACCAGTGCCGTGGCACGCTTTGCATGGCCCGGAGGACGGGCGGATCGTTCAGCCCGTAGACGTCGCGCAGCACCTCGACCATCCGACGGCGGTCATCCTGTCGCTCGCTCGAGCGGGGACGCGTCCACACGCGGTTGGGATCACCGGGCACGGGCGTCTCAATGAGCCATTCGGTCGGGGGGGATTCAGCCGCGACAGCCGGTGGGCTCTCCGCCGGTTTCGGCACATCGTTCTCTCGGCAACCGGCCGCCAGCAGCAGCAGCGCCGGCAGGAGCAACGCGCCCAGACGCCCGGTCCACGGCCGCAACATGTTGTGCGTGGTATACGATTTCATCTCCTTCTCCGACCCCAAACATTGGTGCTTTGAGCCCTCAGAAAACCAACAGCGGCGTGTCGATGGGTGTGTCCACCAGGGTGGGATCCATGCCCAGATAATCGCCCACGAAGTCGTCGAGCTGATCCCGCGTTTTCTTGCTCAGCAGCTTGCCCACTTCGTGGGTGACGGGCCCACCGACCATGAACGGCAGCAGCGTCCGCTCCAGCCGGGGCCCGCGGCACTTGGCGCAGATCTGGTAGCTGTGCAGCCCGGCCCGCGGCTCGCCGCTGACCAGACATCGGTCGATCCAGGGTTCGATGTCGTCGCCGGCGAGTGTTTCGTCGGGCAGTTCCGTCAAGCGCCTTAACCGCCCGGCCCAGTCCACCCGCTCGGCCAGGTAGCGTTCGATCCGCGCGGTGGATTCGGCGCTCAGTTCGCCGCCAAGCTGCTCGGCACAGGTCTGACACATCGCGTACTCGACAATCACCTCCGTGCCGCGAAAGACCTTCTCGATCATATACTCGCACGTCTCGTCGAGCAGGCTCGTCGAACAGACAATGCACCGGCTGAAGGGCCCGTCCTCGTAGACCGAGTGAAAGATCTTCGGAATCGGCACGTATAGTTCCGAATCGTCAAACATCTCAGGCTCCATAAGCCCGGTCCTTCACGTCGTTACTTTGTGTCGAGGGGTTCGACGGCCGCGGGGCGCACCCGACCGGACAAGAACACAATTACGGTTTCCACGGTCATCCAGGCGGCCAGGAGAAACACCGCTGCGCCCACCACGACAAGAGGCCACTTCTGGGCGGCGTAGTTGGCCCGCAGGTTGATAACCATGGCCCAATTCGTCAGCACCAGCATGATCAGGCAGGGAATGCCCGCCAGCAGGTACATGAATCCACCCTTTCGCTTCAGGTACATCGTGACCACCAGCAGTGCCAAGGCCGCCAGGAGCTGGTTGGTGGTGCCGAACAGCGGCCAAAGACGCAATGCTCCCGTGCCCGCGCCGCTGAAGACCAGATGTCCTTGCTTGTCGGTGTCGGTGAAGGCCAGCAGGCCCGCCGTGACCACGGCGATGGTGGTGGCGATCCAGCGGTTGCCCAGACGCGGCAGCTTCAGGTCCTCGGCCAGCTCGCCCACGACGTAACGCTGGATGCGTGTCGCGGTGTCCAGCGTGGTGCCGGCAAACGACGTAATAAACACACCCATGATCGCAAAACCCAGCGTCTGCGGGATGCCCATGGATTGCATTATGTTGGCAGCCCCCACGACAACGGGTCGCAACCGATCCCCCAGCGTCTGACCGCCGATCCAGGTGCGGTACTTGGCGTACCAGGCCTCGCTGCCGGTCAGGCCTTCATAGCCCAACCCGAAACCCGCCGCGATGCACAGAATGATCAATACGGCCAGCATGCCCTCGGTAAGCATCGAGCCATAGCCCACAAACTGGGCGTCCGGCTCGCGGGCGATCTGCTTGGGGCTGGTGCCCCCGGCCACGAGTGAATGAAAGCCGCTGACCGCCCCACACGCGATGGTCACGAACATCATGGGCAGCAGCGGGGGCACCTCGGCTCCGAGCCGGTGGTTGATCGCCGGTGCGCTCAAAGGAAGGCCGCCGCCCGTGAACGACGCGGTCACGACGCCCACGACCAGCAGGGCCATCATGATAAAGAGCTGCCAGGCGTTGATGTAGTCGCGCGGCTGCAAGAGGGTCGTGACGGGCAACGTGGAGGCGATCCAGGCATAGATCAGCAGGATGATCGTCCAGGTTCCACCTGCGGACAGACGCCCCATGTCCGGAATGCTGAACATCCCCGGTCGCACGTGCTCGATCCAGGCGCCCAGACCGACCCCGACGTACATCGCCGTCACGGCCACGATCGTCGAGATCACGACGTTGGCGTTTCGTTTGTAGATGGCGTAGCTCAAGGCCAGGGCAATGGGGATTTCCAGCCAGACGGCCAGCACGCTCTCGGGATAGAGCTTGAAGACCGTGGCGATGACCAGGCCGAAGACGGCGATGATAATCAGCAGGGCAAAAAAGACGATCACGAAAAAGATGAACCGCACCCGCGGATTGATGTAGCGGGCGGCCACCTCCGAGAGGCTCTTGCCCTCGTTTCGCAGGGACACGACCAGCGTGCCGAAATCGTGCACCGCGCCCATGAAGATGCAGCCGAACACCACCCACAGGATGGCCGGCAGCCAGCCCCAGATGATCCCGATGGCCGGGCCGACGATGGGGCCGGTGCCGGCGATCGAGGTAAAGTGATGTCCGAAGATGATGCCCTTGCGGGTGGGCACGTAGTCGATGCCATCCTGCTTCTCGCGACTGGGCACCGGAGCGTCGGCCCGCAGCCGGAAGACCTTCCGGGCCAGAAACCGGCCGTAGGTGTGATACGCGATGAGATAGGCCGCTCCACATCCAAGCATCAGCAGCAGGCTCTGCATGATCGACCTCCTGTGATTCGAAGATGCCGTCCGTGTCCCCCGTCGCCGGCGTGGTCCGGACGACTACACATCCCTTTATATCAGGCCCGACCGCCGTCTGCCAGAAAAACCGCCGTCCGGCCACATCTTCTGATGCGTTTGCGTCAATGCCGACGCCGCAGGAGCAGGCGGATCGGCACCTCGTCCAGGTCCAGCAGATCACGCAGCCGATTCACAATGAAACGCTGAAAACCCGCATCGAACCGGTCGGGATCGTTAACGAACAGCAGCAGGCTGACGGGGCGGACGCCCACCTGCGTGGCGTAGTAGATCTTCGGCAGGCCGCCATGTTTGCGGGCCACGCTGACCCGCTCCTGGCGGATCGCCTCCACGGCCTGGTTCAGTCGCCCGGTGGGAATCTGCTGTGACGCCTGCTCGTAGAGATCAATCGCCACGTCGAGCACGGCCTTTACGTTGCGCCCGGCGGTCGCCTCGGTCATCACCAGCGGCGCATGCCGCAGCCCCGGCAGCACGGCGTCCAGGTACGCGCGGTAGTCCGTGGCGTCGGCCTGGCCGCCGACCAGGTCCCACTTGTTGATGACCAGCACGCACGCCTTGTGCTGCTCGGTGATCTCGTGCGCCAGCTTCTTGTCGACCTGGGAGATCTCCACCGAGGCGTCGATCAGGAACAGCACCACGTCGGCCCGGCGCAGGCTCCGCAGGACCCGGGTGTGGCTGTAGAACTCGATGCTGTCGGCCAGGCGGCTCTTCTTGCGGACGCCGGCGGTGTCGATCAGCAGCAAGGTTTGCCCCGCGTAGTCGATCCGCACGTCCACCGCGTCGCGGGTCGTGCCGGGCACCTCGCTGACGATCACCCGCGGCTCGCCGGCCAGGGCGTTGATGAAGGTGCTCTTGCCGACGTTGCGTTTGCCCACGACGGCGATCCGCATCCGTTCGGGCTCGACGGTCCCGCTCGGCAGGTGATCCAGCGCCTGGGCCATCCGCTCCATCAGCACCGTCTGGTTGACGGAGTTGATCGCCGAGACGCACAGGGCCGGGCCGAAACCCAGCCTCGCGAACTCCCCCGCCTGGCCGAACATCGCCGGCGTGTCGGCCTTGTTGGCGACCAGCAACACCTCCAGTGATTGTCGTCGCAGCAACTGGGCGATTTGTTGATCCAGCGACATGAGCCCGTCGCGGACGTCCACCATGAACAGCACCAGGTCCGCCCGGTCCAGGGCCTGGCGGATTTGATGCTCGACGTGCTCGGTCAGTTGATCGCTGTCGACGATGCCGTAGCCGCCGGTGTCGACCAGCTCAATGTACCGCCCGCCGCACTCGACGATCGTGCTGATGCGATCGCGCGTGACCCCCGCCGTCGGCTCGACGATGCTGATCCGCTCGCCCGCCAACGCGTTGAGCAAGCTGCTCTTGCCCACGTTGGGTCGCCCCACAATCGCCACCACGGGTATCGCCATGTGCTTGTCCTGTCGGGTTTTGCCGTTTACCCCACGCCAAACACCGCAGTATACCGCCTCGCGGTCATCGGGGAAAGGCCCCAGAGGCGTCTTCTGCTCGATGCCGCCCCATAGACGCCGCGGCCCGGACCTGGTAGGCTCATGGCGGCGTGGCCGCACGCCCGCCGGAGGTGATCCATGCCGGACAAACGCAAACATCGCGGACCGCATCCCGACGACCGCACCCTGTTCGCGCCGGACCAGTGGGCCGGGTTGCGGGGGGCGGTCCGGGACTACTCGACCCTGCTGACGTGGGGCTACGCACCGGCCGGGGCGCTCAAGCTGGTGGGCGATCACTTTCGCCTGGTGCGGCGGCAGCGACTGGCGGTGATGCGGGCCGCGTGCGGCGAGCCGCAGCGGAAAAGCCGACGGTCGCGGCGGATCGAGCTACGACAACTCGCCGGACAGGAGGTGGTGATCGACGGCTATAACCTTCTGATCACCGTCGAAGCGCACCTGGCCGGGGGCGTGATCCTGCGGGGACGGGATGGGTGCCTGCGCGACTTGGCGGGGATGCACGGCTCGTACCGCCGGGTGGAGGAGACGGTGCCCGCCCTGCGGCGGATCGGGGAGGCCCTGGCGGGTTTGCGGCCGGCCTCGGTCCATTGGCTGCTGGATCGGCCCGTGTCGAACTCCGGGCGGCTCAAGGGGATGATCGAGTCGCTGGCCGCCGAGCACGGCTGGCCGTGGCGCGTCGCGCTAAGCGAGTGCACCGACCACGACTTGGCCGCCTGCCAGGGGCCCATCGTCACCAGCGACAGCGCCGTGCTCGACCGCTGCGGACCGTGGTGCAACCTGGCGGCGTACATCGTGGAGCACTGTCCCCGCTCAGAGCCGATCATCGACCTGAGCGGCGAGGGCGATGCACTCCCGGAACCACATTAGGACGCCGCTCCGTGATTGTCGCGGTCCGTCACTTGGGCCAGTCGGCCGGGCAGGGCTGCAGCCAATAGGACGCCAAGTGGGCGAAGTCGGCGACGTCCACCGCGCCGTCGCCGTCCAGGTCCGCCGTCAGCGCCGGCGACGGCGGCTGCATCATCCATTCATCCACCAGCCAGAGCAGATCGTCCAGGTCGACCACGCATGGCTCATACAGACCGGGCGCCCCCGGATCGACAATGATCCCGTTGCTCCACAGGTCGTTGTCGCCCCGTTGGCCGTCGACAAAGTGCAGCACGATCCGACGGCCGAATATCTCCGCGCCGGTCTGGCCATCGTACATGAACGCGTACCAGTGCGGCGCCGGCTGGGCGTGCGTCGGACCGTACTTGTAATACACCTCGGGCGCCGAGCCGGGCGGCAAGTCCAGCGTCACCGTCGTCGATCCGCCGATCGGCAGACCCATGACCGTAAAGCCGATGAAATCAAAGACGAAGTTCCAATCGTCCGGCACATCCGGCGGCGAGGGATTGTCCTGGACGCCCACGTTGCCCAGCATGACGTCGTTCGGACACGCGACCGTGACGTAGGCGTAGTCGTTGTTCGTGTGAAACGATGCCACGTTGTCCTGTTGGCTGTCGGGAATGCCGTCACCGTTGCCGTCATAGCCGGGGTCGCTGCCATCCGGCCCGGCTTCCAGGGCATCGGGGATCCCATCATGGTCTTCATCCGATCCCCGCCGGATGAAGTAGGTGATCTTGTCCTCCCGCTCGTGCACGGCGTGCAGGCCTCCGGCCATGTCCGCGGCCACGTCGAGCTCGTGGAAGGCGCCGGCGCGAGCGGTCA
>DSDH01000054.1 GCA_011055475.1 Phycisphaerales bacterium
GTGGCCTCCCGGTTGATGCCGTGTTCCAGATACATCTGGAGTTGCAGGGCCTCGTTGTCGGGCGTGTTCTCGATGTCCAACAAACGCTCCAGATAGGTTTGAAGCTCGTCCCTTCTGCCCGCCGCGGAGGCGGCGAGGACCAACCCCCGCAGCACGGTGGTGTCCTTCGGATCCTTCTCATGCAGGGCCAGGAGGATCTCCCGCGCCTTGGCATACTGGCCGTCCCGAAGATAAAACTGCCACAGGGTCCCGGGCTGGTCCTGGAATACGGCTTCCGCCTGTTGCTGTCGGCCCGTGATCCGCAAGTATTCGGCATACATCGTCCGGACCTTGTCGCGGTCCTCTTCGCTGCCCTCCATCGTCAGAGCCTGCTCAAAGGCGTTCCCCGCCAGGTCGTAGAGGGCCCGTCGCCGGGTTTCATCCTCCTCCCGGCCGGCCAACCGCATGGCCATGCTGCCCAAGGACATGGCGTTCATCAGGTTCGGATACTCGCTGAGCAGGCGTTGCCGAATGGCCAGCGCCTGGGCGACTTCGTCGGGTCTGCCGGCTTCATACAGGAATTCGGCGTACAGACTCAGGATCTGCCAGTCCCGAGGATTCAGGATCATGCTGCGCAACAGCGCCGTCCGCAGCTCCTGCCTCTGCTCGGGGGTTGCGGAGGCCCGCACCCGGTCGTATTGTTCGAACAGCATGGAGGCCCGCTGCCGCGCGATGAGGGTGTTCAGCGGGGCCATCTGAGCCGCGGTTTGGATATCCTCAAGGGCTTGCGGGGTGCGTCCCATGGCCCGCTGAATCGTGCTTCGCACCTGGTACGCCTGCGGGAAGACGGGCCGGGCGGCCAGCACGGCATCGACCTCGCGCAGCGCCCTCTCCAGATCCCCTTGGGCCAGCGCCAAACGCGCGGTGAAGAACCGGCCCTGGCACCGATCCAGGTTCAACGTCTTGGCCCTGTCCGCCATCTCCTTCGCCACATCCAACTTCTGGAATCCCAAGGCGAGGTTGAAATACCGTGTGATCGCCTGCTCGTTCTGGGCGTCAAGCTTCAGGGCGGCCTGGTATTGCTCGGCGGCCTTGTCGTAGTCCCCGGAGAACAGATCGGCCAAGGCCAGCGCTCGTTCGACCGGATCCTTGAATCCCTGGGTGATCGCTTCCTCGGAGATCGTTCGCTGCCGCTCCGGTGGAATCGCCAGCGGGTTCGGCTCATCGAGGAGTCTGCGGTAGATTAGGGCGGCCCCGTCGCTGGGGACCCGTTCGAGGTAGGCGTCGACCAGCGTTTTGGCCTTGTCGATTTGGTCCTGGTTCACATAGGCATTGCCCGCCGCCACGAGCAGAGAGAAATCGACGGCCGAAGGATCGAGCGTCAGCAAACGCTCAACCAGCGCCGCACGCTGGGGTTGAAGGGCCTTGACCTTGTCGGCCAACGCTTCGAGCCGCTTGGCGTCGGCCTCGTCCATCCGGGTCGTCTGCATCTGGGCCTGCTCGCGGATCGCCTGGGCAATACGACCCTGAACGAGAAGCAACTCCAGGCGAACGCGGGTCTTCTCGTCCGGCTTCAGGGTCTCCATGAGCGCCTGGGCCTCCTCGAATTGACCGGCGCCCACCAGCGCTTCGATGCGCAGGGCCTGACTGTGATCGGTCGTCTGATGCGTCCGTTCATAACTGCGCACGGCCCTCAATGCGGTATCGTATTGCCGCACCGTGATCAAGACCCGAGCGTATTCCAGGAGCGCCTCCGGCTTGACCAAAGCGATGCTGTCTTGGGCGTGGCCGTAGATCGCTACGTCGAGCAACTGCTGGCGCATGCCGATGGTGTCCTCGTCCGTGAACAGTCCGGCCAGGGTATAGGCCAGGAAGGGGTCTGGCCGACCGGCCGCCGTCATTTCCCGGTGGGCCTGGTACATCTGGGCGATGGCTTCGTCCCGCCGCCCCTGAACCAGAGCCAGCAAGCCGCGCCATTTCTGGACCATCGGGTTCTCGGCCACGGCGATGATCTGTTCAATCTGATGCACGGATGCCTTGACCTGCTCGATGTGCTTGGCGCGTTCGGCGGTCCCCTCATCCAGGGCCAGCGCCTGATCCGCATGCCACGTGGCCAATGTGTTGTGCAACGCCAGGCGGTTCATGCGATGGGCGGACTGCCGCGGTCCCGGCAGGTCTTTGGCGTTCGGGGAGTCCAGCGCCTCGGTCACGATTTGCAGGGCACGGTTCAGGTAGGACGGGTCGGACGTGACCGAACTCTTGCGATAGTACAGGCGTCCCAGCTCGATTGAATGAAGAATGCCGAGCGGCCCCAATGACCTGGCCTTCTCCAGGGCCTCGACGGCAGCGTCGAGATCGTTCTGCGCCCGATGGTAATTGGACAGTGCCGTGTACACCTCTGGGGCGTCGGGAAATCGTTGCACTAAGGCCTGGACGTCCTTCTCCAGAGCCGCCAGCGCCTCTGGGTCCGTCTGGGCCGCCGCCAGTCGCGTGCTCAAGAGGTTCACGTGCGCATCGGTCGCGTCGGGGGCGACGGCCACGGCCTGACGAAGGACCTCCTCGGCGCGCTGAGCGGCCTGGCGCTGGGCATTGGGGATGCCCCGGAGCTCCTCGATCTGACCCTGGACCAGCTCGACCCGGGCCAGGTACTCGTAGACGTCCACGTCATCCGGGTTCGCTTGCCGCACCTGCTCAAGAATATCCCTGGCCTCAGCCAGGGTCTTTTCCCGTTCGGCCACTTGGCCGAGGGCCGCTATCTCCAGTTTGGCCCGCCCCAAGGCGGTCAACACAAAGGGATCCGGCGCCTCGGCGTCCGCCGTGTCCAGCAGAGCTTGTGCCTCCTGCTGTACCCTGCTCCAGGCATCCGGCACGCCGCTGTCGGCCATCTCATAGAAGTAGTCGAGCAGCAGACGACGCGCCTTGACATTCTTCGGGTCGATGTTGACGATGCGCTGCCATTGTACAACCGCGCGGGTCCACTGGGGCTCATGGTACTGTGGATGGTCACGGGGGACATCCGTGCGGTCCAGGAGAAACACGGTGTCGGTCACTTCAAACAGGATATCGATTTTCTCGGCATCGTTCGGCGCATGGGCAAAGGCTTGGGCAAAGTAGCGCTCCGCGTCCTGGTAGCGGGCGTCCGCCACGGCCGCCCTGGCCTTGGCCAGGAGTTTCTCCGGGTCCTTCGGTCCATATCGATACCACCCGAAAAAGCCTGCCAAGACCATCAGGCCCAGCAACACGACCAGACCGGGGATTGCGACTTTCTTATTGATTCGCCTGCGTGCCATGCGTCGTCCTCTATTCTCATTCCCGTTCCAGGTCCGTCGGGTTCGCGTCGTCGCTCAGACTGGGCCAGTGATCACGTTCCAGCACGTCCAGCAGTCGGGACATCAACTTCTCGCTGGCCGCGATCGACTCCTCCAGCGTGGGGCCTCGCACCCGCCCGGCTTGAACCCCCTCAAAGCTCCACTCGACCTTCGAGAAGTAGGAGTGCTTACCCGTCAGGTTCATGCCCAGGATCGCCCGTGCCTCGGTGCGGTCGTTCGCGTAGCGATCATTCACTCGAAACACGTACATGACCGTATGCTGCCCCGCGGTTGTCCAGGCCTCGGCCCGGTCCCGCACGAAGACCAGGTAGCGGATGGGCACACGACGATCCGTCCCGCCGGTGTCCTGCCACTCCAGCGTCAGTGCCCGGGAGGTCGTCTGCCGGTAGCCGCCGCCCAGGTAGCACTCCTCCGGGACGTGCGGCACCCGGTCGGGTCGGCCATAGTAGGTAATAAACAGTGTGCAGTAACGGACCGGACTGTCCGGTGCGGCCTCGGTGTCTTCCAGCCGCCACTGGATGTAGTCCGTGGTGCCCAGCTCATCTTCCACCTTCGCCGTCAGCCGGCTTCGCTCGACGACCCGGTAGGGGGCCAGAAGCTGCTCGTCAAGAAGATCTAAGTCACCCCGCAGGGCGATCGGCTCCTTTTCCAGGACGGCGCCCATCCAACCCAGCAGGGCATCCATGCCGGCCGCCGCGGTCGCCAGAATCGCCACGCACACCAGAAACGCAGGCCGAAGATAGGATCGTACCGCCGGACTCATGAGGCCTCCGCCTTCTCACGCCGCACGACCACGTCGGCGGTCGTGGCGGTCTCGTCAACAAACAGATGATTCATGAACCAGGACAGCGCGCCGTACACGCCGAAGGCCAGCGGCAACATCAGCAGCCCCAGCATCTCGTGGTGGTCCAGCACGAACCGAGCATGGTCGGGCCGGCAGAACCCGCTGGCCAGCCCCATGATCGTGACGCGCACGACGTTGCACAGGATGGCGGTCGGGATCGTGCTGGCCAGCAGGATCACCCGCTGAATGGCCGGACGTTTGTGCAGGTAGGCCATGGTCACGCCCAGCGCCACAAACGCCATCAACAAGCGCATGCCGCTGCACTCCTCGGCCACCTCGAGTTGGCCCCTCATCTCGCCCCCGTACACGACGTTGATCGCCACCCCCGTGCCCGTCGCCTGCAGATCCGGCACCAGGTTGAGGACCCATCGCGCCACCTCCGAGGCGAGCGTTTGCAGCCGGATGGCGATTTGCTTGTACGCCCGGTCCGGCAGGGGCACGGCAAAGACAAGGAAGAATATGGGCAGCCACGTATACCGCAGCAGCCGCCAACCGCCCAGAAACAGCACCACGCAGGCCAGCGCCGCGATGGGCGTAAGCCACTCGAAATACGCAATGCGAAACGTGATGACGTCCAGCACGAAGAACACCAGGCATCCCAAGAGCAGAATCAGTCCGGTGAGGCTGGCCCGTGGCTGCAACGTGAGGATCTCGCGCTTTCGTTGGTTCAGGAAGTACAGACTGAACAGGGGGATCAGGTACCCGTGCGACCAGCTTGCATCGACGTTCCAGGTATGCACGATGGCCCGGATCTGGACGCGAAAGAGCGCCCACAGCAGAACCGCTATGATGCCGATCCGAACGTACGTATGGACGCTCAGTTGGGCCCAGCTCAACGGCTGATCCTGGGCCGAAGGGGGGCTTGACGTGATCGGCCGTGTTGCGTTTGCCATTGTGTCACGCGACTAGAAAATCTTGTTCAGCGGTCCGATGTGGCCGGGGAACGGGTCGTTCCCGAAGTCGTCCGCGGCGAAGTTCCGGTCGTAGATGAACCCGAATCCATAGGTCGCGCGGAACGCGTTCCGCAGGACCGCCAGCCATCGGCTCACCCCGTGGGTCCCGACGTTGATCAGGTCGTGCGGCTTGATGAAGAAGTCCGGCTGCAATCCCTTGGCGATCTTGTCCAGGTCGACCATGACGATCTCCTCCTGGATCAGTCCGGCCTGGTTGCGTCCAAGACGCCGGACGACCTCAACCTTTTTGGGCCACGCCAGCTCGTTGAGGCCGCCGGCCGCGGCGATGGCCATCTTCAGGGTCATCGGCCGGCCGGTCAACGTGATCGTCCCCCCGTTGTTGACGTTGCCCATTACGTAGAACTCGCCCACGACGTCGCCGGGCACGCTGATGCGGTCCCCGGCGCGGATGACGATATCGTATCGCGGATCACCGCTCTTGAGTCGGTCCACCGGGATGCGGAGCACCCGGGTGCGCAAGGGCTGTGCCGCGGAGGTCAGATCAAGCGGCACCGCCTGGTCGGCGGGCGCCGGACGGCGGGGCTGAGGCGTAGCGACGGCCCGGCGGCTTGGTTCGGGGGCTGTCGCGGCTCCTTCAACCAGCACGGGCTTCCACCGACCCTCCTCGAACACCCATTCGACCGCCCCTTCCGCAGGCGGACTGTCCGCGTTCCTCGCGGCGGTGTCGCCTTGTCGGTCGGCCTGCATGCCCAGACCGGCGACGGCCGCGATCACGTTCGTCCGGGCGTCCGAGCGACGGGCAAACGGGCTGAGGATGTCGAGAATCTCATCCTCCGGGGTTCTGACCTTCGGCTCCACAGGCTCGACCTGCGGCGTGGGCGTGCGCAGGGGCTCGACGACGGCGGGGGCCTGTGCCCCGGACTCCCGGATGGGTACTTCGCGGGTGACAAAGATATCCGTGACGTTGAATTGGTCTACATCTCCGGCCAAGGCAATCGCGTCGGTCAGCCGAAAGTCGGTTCGGGGAATGCGGTATCGGCCGGACCTGGCTACCCCCCAGCCGTAGATCGAGAAGTACCGGCTCTGGGACTCCATCAGTAGCACGCTCACGGAAGGATTGCGCAGGATGCTCGGCGAGAGGATCGACTTGATTTCGTCCTCGAGGCCCTTCTCGGTCAAACCCGCCGCGCGAACCTGTCCCACTTCGGGGATGGAGATGCGGCCGCTCTCGGTCACGATGTAGTCGTTCACAAAGGGGAAGCCTTCGCGCTGCAGCTCGTAGATACTGATCCGCACGACATCCCCTACGCCCAATACGTAGTCCTGTTCATACGAAATCAGGTCTTCGGGCGTAGGCTCTTCGGCTCCGGTGTAGGTCGGATCAGGCTCGCTGGCCACACCGAGGTCGTCGAGGATGACGTTGACCACGGGCACCGGACGAAACCGCCCGATCTGGGTCGGATCAATCATGTCGTTCGAGCAGCCTACCGCTCCCAACAGGCCCAGCGTGACCGCCGACAACAGAAGTACCTTGAGATGTTTCATGTTCAAAACCCGGTCCCTAAGATTCCTGCTCTCACGCGGAGCCCGAGACTCGCCGAGGCGGCCACCCCCTCGGGCCCGGCACGGCACAGCCCCCCCGCTGGCCCCTTATGGCCATCGCGCAGGACCCCCGCGCCGTAACTGATATGACTATCGGTCCGAAGCCGTGTTTCCTTAACTCCCTGGCGACTCTAAATCCACCGCCCATCATATATTACGGAACGGCCTGCCCCCAGCGGCAGCCCGGCCGGTAACATGCGCGATGGTAGCAGAGTCATCCTGAGTCGGCAAGAGAAATCACGCTTTGCGACGCGCCGGGCGGCATCCGTGAAAAGCGGTGCCGGCAGTCATCCACCGATCCGGTGACGCCGTGTTCCGGGGCGAAGGGCGGCGGTCCGAGGTGCGGGGCGGGATCAGTGGACAGAGCGGCGGTTTTATGGTACGTACCGCACCGTCGAATGCGGATAAAAGGACTCCTTGGGAGGTCTTCATCCATGGACGCTTCGGTGCTGCGGCAACCAAGGCGCCGCAGGTTGGCGGTCGTGTTACAGGTTATCGGACTGATCGGTCTGGGGGGCGCCGCCGGCGCCGGTGTCGGTTTTACCGTCGCCGACCGGGGGGCACGGTGGTTCCCCACGACGTTTGACGCCCTCATTATTGGTGCGGGCCTGTCGCTCATCATGCTCCTTGGAGGTCAGGTCATGGCTGATGTGTCATCGGACGCCGGGCGGAGCCGAATTCGCATCCGAAAGCGATCGATCGTGCTCTTGGGGCTGGTGGTCGCGGCCGGCCTTGTGCATCTGGCCAGTTGCCGCATGCAGCGGTTCAGCCCCCTGACCCAGCTTTCCCCGACCGAGTTCGCCGAAGCCTTCCAGGCCGACCTGGACGCCTATCAGCGTCTCGACGCGGGGCTGGCGAAGCAGCTCGCCGTGCTGGAGGCCCACCCGGCGATGTTCGATGCGGCCCACGCCCAGCCGCCTACCGATGCGGAGGCGCGACTCCTGCGCGACGTGTGGGTCAGCATCTACGACCAGGTGTTCGCCCTGGATCGCATCCGACTGTTCTACGAGGACTGGTACAAGTTCGACCCCTCGCGGGCCCAGCGGGCCTGCCACGTGCGGAGCTTCCTGTTGACCTTCGCCGCCGAGCTCAGCCTGTATGAAAAGGCCATCCGCATCTGTCGCCTGGTGGCGCGTAACCCCAATATCGTGGCCTTCCTGGATGCCCCGCACCCCGGAACGGACCTGGGACCGGAGACGTTCAGCACGTTCCGCCGGCAACTGACCGGCTCGGCCGATGCGGTGCGGGTCGGGGCCGGTCGAGCCTATTTTAAGGTGGTGGAGAACACGCTCGAGGGGCGTCGTATCGCGGTCGAATCCGGATGTGAGGCCCTGTGGGATAAGATTGAGACGCAGATCCGTCTGCTGGATGCCATCGCCCCGGCCGAGTGGGCCGCCGCCACGGTCCAGGGGGATATCGAACCGCTGCGCCGCGGGGTCCTCCGGGTGTGGTATCCCTCCCTGCAGAAGGTGGCCACGTGGATGGGTGACACGCGGCTGCGGCGGCGTGTCGGCGAGGTCCTCGTCACCGACGAGCAGCTTGAGGAGATGGACCGCCTCCTGGAGCCCGGCGATGTTCTTTTCACCCGTAAGAACTGGTACATGAGCAACATCGGCCTGCCCGGTTTTTGGCCACATGCCGTGCTTTACGTGGGCGGCCCGGAGAAGCTGGCCGAGTATTTCGACGACGATGCAGTCCATGCGTGGCTGCGAGAGCGGACCGGTCGCCAGACCACGTTCGTGGAGTACCTGTCGCAGACGTATCCCCACCGTTGGCTGGAGTACTCCCTGGCGGTGGACGGTCGGCCGCACCGCGTGATCGAGAGCGTCAAGGACGGCGTCGTAATGCACACGCTGAGCCAGTGCGCGGGTGATTCGATCGCGGTCCTGCGGCCGCGCAAGGACAAGCTGGCCAAAGCCCAGGCGGTCGTGGAGGCGTTTCGGCACGTCGGCAAGCCGTACGATTACCAGTTCGACTTCGCCACGGACCATGCCCTAGTCTGCACCGAGCTGGTCTGGCGAAGCTGGCGGCCCGGCCCGGGCAAGGAGGGTCTGGACCTGCCGCTGGTGGAGATCGCCGGTCGGCTGACCCTGCCGGCCAACGAGATCGCCCGTCTTTATGCCGAGACCGCCGATCAGGCCGATCGGCCGTTGGATTTCGTGTACTTCCTGGACGCCCGTGAGCAGGAGGGCCGCAGCGTGATCGCCGATGAGCCGGCCTTCCGCCGGTCTCGCAATCGCCCCAAGTGGGACTCGCCATGAACCCGGTCCGACATCAGAGCGATCGGGGCCGCCGTCAGGACATCAACTCCTTGAGCAGGGCGCGTTGGAAGTGCAAGCGGTTCTCGGCCTGGTCGAAGATAATGGATTGCTCGGATTCGGCCACGTCGTCGGTGATCTCCATGCCGCGGTAGGCGGGCAGGCAGTGCATGACCTTGGCCCGCGAGGGGGCCTTGGCGAGCAGGCCGGCGTTGACCTGATAGCCCTGGAAGTCCCGGATGCGCTGCTGCTTTTCCTCTTCCTGGCCCATGCTGACCCAGGTGTCAGTGTAGATGATATCGGCCTCGACGACCGCCTCGGCCGGATCGGTCACCTGCCGGGCGCTGCCGTCGCCGTCGTTGTTGGCCGTGGCCAATGACGGTTCATCCAGCTCGTATCCCGGCGGCGAGGCGATCACGAGCGCCAGACCCAACTTGCCGCAGGCCAACGCCAGCGACCGTGCGACGTTGTTGCCGTCGCCGATGTAGGCGAGCTTCAGCCCTTCGAGCCGTTCGCAGTGTTCCTGGATCGTGAGCATGTCGGCCATTGCCTGGCACGGGTGTGACCAGTCGCTCAAGGCGTTGATGACCGGCACCGAGGCGTACCGGGCCAGCTCAACGATGGTCTCGTGGGCGAACGTGCGCGCCATGAGCCCATCGACGTATCGACTCAAGACGCGGGCCATGTCCTTGGCCGGTTCCCGCCGGCCGATGATGCCGATATCCTCCGGCTTGAGATAGATCGCGTGACCGCCGAGGTCCGCCATCGCGACCTCGAAGCTGATCCGCGTTCGCAGGGAGGTCTTTTCAAACAGCATGGCCAGCACCTTGCCCGCCAGGCAGGTATCCCGTCCATGTGTTTTATACACGGCCTTCAATTCCCGGCTGAGCCGCAGTAGATGCAACAACTCCTCCTTGGTGCGGTCTTGGATGGACAGAAAATGTCGCATGATCACCCCTCTTGCCCAAGGACCTCGTCGAGGATGGCCATCGCCTGGTCGATCTCCTCCCGCGTGACGACCATCGAGGGCATAAGCCGCAGCACGTCGCCCTGCGTGCAGTTGATCCGCAGGCCCCGGTCGAGGCACCGCTGGACGATCTCGGCCCCGGGTTGGGTCAACTGCACGCCGACCATCAGCCCGATGCCCCGCACGTGATCGATCACGGCGTGCCGCTCCTTCAGGGCGTCCAGACGCTCGCGGAGGTGCTGGCCCATCTGTTCGGCGCGGGTCAGGAGATTCTCCTCGTCGATGGCCTCGATGACGGCGATGCCTGCGGCGCAGGCCAGCGGATTGCCCCCGAACGTCGAGGCGTGGCTGCCGGGCACGAGCGAGGCGGCGATGTCGGGCCGGGCCATCATCGCGCCGATGGCCACGCCGCCGCCCAGGGCCTTGGCCAGGGTGACGATATCCGGCGCCACGTCGTAATGCTGGTACGCGTACCACCGGCCGGTACGTCCCATGCCGGTCTGCACCTCGTCGAGGATCATCACCGCGCCGTGCTGATCGCACAGTTGCCGGACCGTCCGCAGATATTCGGGCGTGGCCGGGCGGATGCCGCCTTCGCCCTGAATGGGCTCGACGAGCACGCCGGCCACCTCGTCGCTGAAGGCCTTCTCCATCGCCTCAATGTCGTTGAAGGGCACATACTGAAAACCGGGCACCAGCGGCAGAAAGCCTTCATGGTACTTGGATTGCGCCGTCGCCGTGACCGTCGCGAACGTCCGCCCGTGGAAGCTGCGCTCGGCGGTGATGAACCGGTACTTCTCCGGCGCGGTATGCTTGCGGGCCAGCTTCAGGGCCGCCTCGTTGGCCTCGGCGCCGCTGTTGCAGAAGAAGCACTTGCCGCCGAACCCCCGCTCCGAGAGCATCCGGGCCAGACGGCCTTGGGCCTCGGTGTAGAACGTGTTGTCCATGTGCAGCAGCTCACCGGCCTGTCGGCGGATGGCCTCGACCACCTTGGGGTGGCAATGGCCGATGCCGCTGACCGCCCAGCCGGGGAACATGTCCAGGATTTCGTTGCCGTCGGCGTCCCA
>DSDH01000722.1 GCA_011055475.1 Phycisphaerales bacterium
CTGGTGAAGTAGGAGATTTCCACGGGCACGTTGCCCGCGCGAGCGCTCTGGATCGTCCAGAGGCCCAGGTTGCGGACCCGCGGCGGATAGACCAGGGCCGCGATATCGATCGTATCCGCGTGGGCCTGGGGCAGCATCTCCAGGCTGGTCGGGTCGATCAGCGTGTTCTCCCAGGAGAACTGCAGCTTGTTGGGCCCTTGCTTGAGCGTCAGCGGCCGGGCCTCGCGCACCAGCGTCAAATCCGCCGAATTGTAGATCGTCAGTTGAACCGATTCGCGATCCGGCAACGTCGTCAGGTCCACCTTGGCGTGGGCGCCGGCGGCCAGGATGAGACCGGCTATGATTGGTAGTAGAATGAGTCGTCGCATGGTACCGCTCCTTTCGAATAGTGTGCTCCGCGCGCCAGGGCTCAGGGCCGCACGTTGCGCCGGTGGTAGTGCATCTCCAATTCCTGCACCGCTGGGCCGTCGGCCGAGCGGGCCGGAAGCTCGATCTCGAACTCCAGCGTGTACGCATCCTTGCGCTCATACTTCAGGTTGCACGTCTCCATGTCCCATTGCCCCGGGATGTGCTGGATCAAGGTCAGCACGGCGGGTGTGTCCTTGAAGTTCTCGACCTTTGTCGTGATGATCTCGTCGGTGTCGTAGAGCACAATCCGCCGATCGTCGTTGCGCCGGATGTTGATCTGCTGATCGCGCATCAGCTTCTGCGTGACGACGATGTCGCGGCTGTCGCCGATGTACAGCTCCATCTTCTCACCCACGGGCACTAGGCCGGTGTTGTCCTCGCCCAGGAAGATCGTGCTGCCGTGTCCATCATCCTGGAACAGCCGGGCCTTGCCGCCCCACAGGGCCACCTTGCCCAGCGCGCTGTCCGTGTTGTTCACGATCCGGTACTGCACGGGGATGCCCACGTTCTGCCCCTCCACCTTGCTGGGGTCCCAGTGCTCCCGCGGCACCCGCCGCACGTCCCACGTCCAGACCTTCGTGACCGGCACCTTGTCCGCCTCGAAGAAGAGCACCTGCTTGGTCTCCTCGTGCGCGATGCCCTGCTCGAAGGCCTGCCCGTAGTCCAGCAGCACGCGGGCCTGGTCAAAATCCTCGCCGCTGAAGTTCCGCAGCACCACGTAGCTCTTGAGCTGCACCTGCGTCTCCTCCTTGTCGGCGATCGCCTTATACGTCACCAGCCGGTCAATGTTGCTCAGCAGGTAGCTGATGCGGACCGTCTCGGCGTAGTCGCCCTGGCTGGCGATCTCCCAGACCAGCGCCGCCTCGTTCGGCGGATAGCTTATGTTCAGCAGCGTCACCTGCTCGGGGTGGTCCAGCACCGTCAGCCGGATGCTGTCGGCGTCGATACCCACCGCCTTCCACGAGAAGTCCACTTTGTTAAGTCCCTTCTGCAACGTCAGCACACGCTCCTCCTCGATGAGCGTCGCGTTCGGGTTGTCCAGCCGGATGACCGTCGCCGCCCGTTCGGGCAGGGCCACCAGTTTGATCCGGGCCATCGCCGGGGCCGTCAACGTTACCGCCAGAAGCACCACCAGTAGTTTCTTGCCGTTCATGATCGTCTCCTTTCCTGCTTTGCGACCGTGAGGATCGTTCTCTAGCGTCTGCTGTATTCTTCCTGCCGTTTGCCGTAGTACGTCGTCAGGACGTACTCAAATTCGCGTTTGGATCGCGGCTCGACCTGGAGTACGTATTTGCCCGTCATGGCGTCGTCGGGCGCGTAGTCGCCGAAGTCCCCCCGGTTCACGATCGTCCAGTAGGGCGTGCCGAAGTGCCGGAAGATCTCCATGCGCACCGGCAGCTCGCGGGTGTTGGTGATGGTCACCTTCCACGTCTGCACCTCGTCCCAGCCGGAGATGTTGCCTCGGGTGTCGAACCGGTAATTGTCCGTGCGGGTCTCCATGAGCACGGGCTCGACCTTGACCTGACTGTCGGGCCCCAGGTTCAGCTCGATGTCTTCATCCACGGGGATGTACTTGATGGTCGTGCCGCCGATGTAGGATAGGTGTCCGTCCACATTCTCACGGTAGACCCGAACCGTGCCGTCGGGGATCGGGGTCTCGCCGAGTTCGTGCTCGTCATCGTTTGCGAACGACACGTAACGCACGGCATTAGGACCCCAGCGGCGTTCATCGTACTTGTACAGGCTCTCGACCGCGATCCCGTCGACGTCGAACGACGGCAGCCGCTTGGACCAGCCGGTCGGGATCGTCTCCGTGCCCTCGATGGTGTACAGGAAGTACTCGCTGAGCCCCTCCTTGGCGATCTCCTTGGGGACCGGCAGACCGCCGCCAAAACCACCCATTCCGCCCATGCCTCCCATCATGCCATGGCCGTTCCGGAACTCCATGCCGAGAAGCAGCTTGTCCTGGGTCTGGTCCCCGTTATCGAACCAGAGGGCCCAGTCGCCGGCCCTTCGCAGACCGTGCAATTCATCGGGAATGGGGCTGCCGTAGGGTTGTGGCCGTCGAGCCAGATCGGCGATCTGGTCCAGCAGGTGCACGCGCCCGACCACCAGGCGTACCTGAGCGTTCTCGTAGTCCTCTCCGGATTGGTTGTCCACCCGCACGTATCCGGCCAGGTGCATCTGCTTCTCATCCGGCGTCAGCGTGCCCATGTAGAACGCCCGCCAGGACAGGCCGCTGGTCATGTACGTGATCCGCACCGGCACCTGCCCGGACACCTCCGACCGGATGAGCCACCGCCCCAGGTCCTTGAGCCGCGGCGGATAGACCAGTTGCTGCACTTCAATCTTGTCGGCGTGCTCCAGCGGCTCCAGCGACAGCGACGTCGGGTCGATCAGTGTATTGGCCCACATCAACTGCAGCCAGTTCCAGCCCCGCTTGAACGTCAACTCCCGCGTCTCCCGCACCAGCGTCAGGTCGGCGGCATTGTAAATCGTCAGTTGCAGCGTGTCCCGCCGTGGCAGGACGTTCAATTCGATCGCGCTGGCCGGCGCAAACGGCGGAACCTCCTCTATCGCGGCGTCTGCTTTCGCCAGCGCCGCAGAATCCATTATTGAGTCTTGGCCCGCAACCGTGGACAGTTTCTCGGCCAGTTCGGCCGGAGCCCGGTCCCATAAGACGATGCCGTCCCGATCTCTGTGGTTTCGATAGCTCTGGGTCACAAGGACCCCCAACACCAGCACCGCCGCAACGGCCCCAGCCCACGTCGGCCAGGCCACCCACCATCGCCGGGACCGTCCCTGGTGCGGTCTGAGTCCCGGCGCGGCCGCCTGGGCGATCAGCGCCTCGGAAACCTGGACCGGCTCATCGAGCTCATCCAGGCTGCGGAATCGCGCCGCGAGCCGATCCCGGAGGACCCGGCAGGCCGCGCACGTTTCCAGGTGCGCCTGCACGGCCGCCCGCTCCTCGTCCGACGCCAGGTCGAACAGGACGCGGATCAATGCATCTTCGCTCGCGTGTCCGTTCATGTCGTTTCTCCGACGCCTTCGGGCAGCCGCTGCGCCAGCGACTTGAGCGCCCGGAACATCTGCGTCTTAACCGCCCCCGTCGAACAGCCCAGCACCTCGGCGATCTCCGGATAGCTGAGCCGTTGGTAGTAGGCCAGCACCAGCGTCACCCGCTGTCGCGGGGGCAGGCCGCCGATGGCCTGACGGACCTGCCGACGCCGCTCATCCTTGGCCATCACCTCGACCGGCTCGCAGGCCGCCTCGTCGGCCAGACAATCCGCCCCCGTCTGCCCATCCCCATCCGGCCCCTCGGTCCGGTCCAGCGACAGGAACGTCACCCGCCGGTTCCGCCGGAACCCATCCAGTGCCAGCCGGGTGGCGATGGTGAAGAGCCAGGGTTTGAAGCGGTCCGATTTCAACGCGTGCGCCTTCTCATGGACCCGTCGGAACGTCTCCTGGAACAGGTCATCCGCCGTGTCCGCGTTTCCCGTCATCTTACGCAGGTACCCCAAGACAGAAGGACCGTGACGGCGGACCAGCTCGGCAAAGGCCTGCGGGTCTCCGCCGCGATGTGCCTCAAGCAACCCTCTGTCGCTTCTCTCCATAACGATGCGGCTCCGACGTGATTCCAGACATGCATCCTACCGCCCCGGTTGACAGAAAAAAGGTAAAATTCGTGTAAACCCCCATCCGCCCGGTTGCCCCGCGGCCTCTTGCCAAAAAGCCCTTGCTCCGCCGCAACCGGGCCGCTAGGCTCTTGGGCGTCACGGCCGGGGACCGTGCGTCCCGGCCTCCCTGAAACACCGTTCGGAGGACCTGCAAATGCAAAACCTGAAGCTGGGATTCATCGGAGCCGGATTCGTCGCCCACTTTCACGCCCGTGCCCTGTGCAGCGTCCGCGGCGCCGATCTGAGCGGCGTTTTCGCCCTCAAGGGCACCGAAGACCTGCGGGACTATGCCCATCGCCATGGCTTGGGCGAGTGCACCATCTACAGCAACATCGCCGAGTTGTGCATGAACAGCGACGTGGTAGCTGTGCTCGCTCCGAACTTCGCGAGGATTGAGATCGTCGAGCAGATTGCCGACGCGGTCCAGGCCGGCGCCGAGCTCAAGGGCCTGATCTGCGAAAAACCCCTCGGCCGCACCGTCGCCGAGGGCACGCGGCTGGTGGCCCTGGCCGAGCAGATGAACGTGCCGACCGCCTACTTCGAGAATCAAATCCATATGAAGACCATCCGAAAGGCGCTCGATCAACTGGCCCCGCAGCAGCGGGCCATGGGGCCGATCGCCCTGGCCCGCAGTGCCGAGGAGCACGGCGGGCCGCATGAGCCGTGGTTCTGGGACCCCACGCGGCAGGGCGGCGGGGTGCTCAGCGACATGGGCTGCCACAGCATTGCGGCCAGTTGGTTCGTTCTGACGCCGGTCGGCAAGGATGTCCGCTTTCTCGAACCGGTTTCGATCACGGCGGATTGCGCCCTGCTCAAGTGGGGCCAACCCAGCTATCGACAGCAGCTCCTGGAGCGCACGGGCGTCGACTACGGCAAGACGCCGGCCGAGGATTTCTGCACGGGCACGGTCAGCTTCCGCAACCCCGAAACCGGCCAGATCGTCCGCGCCCAATTCACCAACTCCTGGATGTTCGACAAGCAGGGCCTTCGCCTGATGATGGACGGCCTGGGGCCCGGCTACGCGTTCGAGGTCAACACGCTTCGCAGCCCGATGGAGGTGTTCATCGGCGACGCCGCCGCCGAGGCGGTTGCCGACGCCGAGGCCGCCCTGGAGAAGTCCACCGCCTCCCGCGGCCTGTTGGCCGTTCAACCCAACGAGGCGGACCTGTACGGCTACGCGGACGAACTGGCCGAGGCCGTGGCGGCGTTCCGCGAGGGACGCGATGCCCTGCTCAATTGGCGGTATGGTCTGGAGATCACGCGGCTGGTCCAGGCCGGCTATCTGGCGGCCGAGGAGAAGCGGACCATCGATCTGACCGACCCGGCCGTGCAGAAGCGGCTTGAATCGTACAACTCGCTGATCGCCCAGGGACGCGGCGGCGAGATGCTGTTCGCCTGAGCGATCCACCTTGAGGGAGGGTGTGACGATGGGCTACGCGCTGTGTCTGTGTGTATTTCTGTTGGCGGGGCGGGCGTGTCTCGGACAGACCGAGCCGGTGGCCGCCGAGCCGATGGACCTGGGGGTGCTGAAGGCCGACGGCTCGACGCTGCTGCATGATTATCTGCTGGGCGAGGCCGGGCGGCTGTTCGACCGCCGCCGCGAAGCCCTCGAGCGCGACCTCGCCGAGGTCGAGGCCCTCAGGGCCCGCCAGCAGCGGTTGCGCCGGACGTATCGTGAGCTTGTCGGGGCGCTGCCCGAGCGCACGCCTTTGAACCCAATCATAACGGGCACGATAGACGCCGGTGACTACCACGTTGAGAAGGTGGCCTTCGAGAGCCGCCCCAACCACCACGTCACCGCGAATCTGTACCTGCCCAAGAACGGCTCTGGCCCATTTCCAGGCATTCTCGTACCCTGCGGCCACTCCGCCGAAGGCAAGGCCGCTGCGGCCTATCAGAGCATCTGCATCCTGCTCGCACGACGCGGTTTCGTCGCGCTCATCGTCGATCCCATCTGCCAGGGCGAGCGGGCCCAGATTCTGGATCGCAGCACGGGTGGCACGATGCCCCACACCCTGCTCGACGTCGGCGCCAAGCTCGTCGGATGCAGCGTGGTCGGCTACGAGGCATGGGACAACATGCGGGCGATCGACTACTTGCAGGGCCGCCCGGAGGTGGACGCCGACCGCATCGGCGTCACCGGCAACAGCGGCGGCGGCACGCAGACGACCTTCCTCATGGCCCTGGATGACCGGGTGGCGGTCGCGGCCCCCTCATGCTACATCATGACCCGCGAGAGGCTGTTCGCGACCATCGGCCCGCAGGATGGCTGCCAGAACCTGTACGCCGAGGTCGCCCGCGGCATCGAGCACGCCGACTATATCACCCTGCGGGCGCCGAAGCCGACGATCATCCTGGCCGCCGAGCAGGACTTCTTCGATTTCGAAGGCGTCAAGCAGGCCTATGCCGAGGCCCGGCGGGTCTACACAGTTTTGGGCCAACCGCAGAACGTCGCGTTGTTCTCCTACGATGACACCCACGGCTTCAGCACGCCGCGTCGCCAGGCCGCCTGTCAATGGATGCGGCGTTGGTTCTACGATGACCCGGCCGAGATCGTCGAGCCCGAGCCAACGTTGCAGGAGCCACAGGCGTTGTTCGTTACGACCGCCGGCCAGGTGCGCGAGCATTGGACCGATGAGGTGACCGTCGCCGATCTGAACGTGCGCCGCGCCCACGCCCTGGCCGAGCAGCGGCGGCAGTTCCTCCAACAGCCGCGACGGCGCGTTGTCCGGAAGATCCGCGATCTGATCGGCTACCGGCCGCCGGCCGATGTGCGGGCATGGGCTGTCGATGTCACGGATCGCCCTGACTGCCGCATCGAGAAATGGCTGATCGAGTCATCCAGTGGCATCGCCGTTCCCGCGCTCTTGTTCGTTCCACGTGGTGCCTCCAGACCCTGCGGCGCCACGTTGTACGTGGATGGACGGGGCAAACAGCGGGCCGCCGAACCGCACGGGCCGATCGAGCAGGAGCTTCGACGGGGACGCATCGTGCTGGCGATCGATGCGTGCGGCACCGGCGAGACGGCCGACGACCCGGCCAAGAACCGCTACGCCGGCAACATGCACGATGAGTGGCGAAACGCCATGATCAGCCTGCATCTGGCCCGTCCGCTCATCGGCCGTCGGGTGGCCGATGTCGTCGCCGCTCTGAATGTTCTGGCCCTGCGATCCGACGTGGATGCGGCCGACATCACCGTCGTCGGCGTCGAGCGCTGCGGGCCCGTCGTTCTGCACGCTGCGCTCCTGGATGACCGGATCGCCCGCGTTACCGTCCGCGACTCGATCCGTTCGTGGGTTGACTTGGTCGCCCATCCGCTGGCACGCAACGGCCTCTCATACCTCGTGCCGTTTGTGCTGGAGTACTACGATCTGCCCGATATCGCCGCCCTGATCGCGCCGCGGCCGGTGGAAATCATGGAACCGCTGGCATTACCGACCGGCCCTGGATAAGTCCGCTTGATGATTGCGGAAGCAATCGCTCGCCCGGGCACCATCGTCCGGAATCCCATTCCGTGATGACGTTCCCTGTCGCGTCCCGCGATGGAGCGCACAAGCCCATCGTTCTGTGTGTCGAGTGGCAAAGCACGGTCGAAAAAAAGAAGGTTGCTTCGTGGATGATCGGAAGCAACCTTGTGCGAAGCGACGTGACGTCGCTTTCATTACCGTGTTGCTGTCTATACACCGCGATGCGCGTCTTGTCAACAGGGAATTCGCCGAGCGATGAATTTTTTCTGCGCTGCGCAGCGAACCGTCATCACCCGGAGGCGCGCGGCGGTTCAGGAACGCGTCAACTGAACGGGATTCTCGAGCAGATCAACGAGGCGGCGAAGAAAGCGTGCTGCATAGACTTCATGCACGAGGCGCCGGTTTGCCGCCAGACCCACCCACATCTTCTTGCGCACCAGAAAGCCCTCGCCGTCCGCGTGCACCATCTCGTGGAGATTGCCCAGCGAAAGAATGGCCGATGCGCACGGCGGCGCAATCGCATAGAACGAACGCACCCCGTACATACCCAAGCCGCTGAGCACCACGTTCTCACCGCACAGGTCATCCGGCAACAGGCGATTGGAGCGGGCCTTCTTGAGCAGCATCTCGCTCTCGCGGGCCAACTGCACCAGGTCCTTGCCGGCGGCATCCTGGATGACGGGCACGACCAACCCCTGGGGCGCGGCGACCGCAAAGCCGATCCCGACCTGGTCGCTGATCTCGATCGCGTGGCCCGCATCATCCAGTCGCGCGGCCATCAGCGGAAACTCCGGAATCGCCCGCGCCATGGCGCAAAAGAAAAAGTCATTGGTGGTGATGCGCACCCCGCGCTCCTTAGATAGGGGCTTACGCAACGCGGTCAGCTCGGTCAGGTCGGCCTCGACCTGCAGATAGCAGGCGGGGCACTGCTGCTTGGATTCCAGCATCAGCCGACCGATCAGGCGCTGAATCCGCGTCAAGGGTATTCGATTGTCCGGGGTATCGTACATGGCGGCGACGGACACCGTGGTTCGGGTTACCGGCAATAAACGAGGCATTCTAACAGGCCGACACCGCGATGCAAGCTGTGGCGCGGCGGATCAAGCCACCGGCTGCGCGGCGGAGCCGGGCTTTGGGTAAAGGGCGTGCGGCTACGCCCGGACGGGGAGCCGGTTGTTCGGGGACCTTGGCTTGGCTGGGGTCCGTGGGGAGAAACTCCAAGTGTCGCAAAACGATGATTTAGCATTCGTTTTCGGAGCAGTTTTTTGTTCGCGTGCAGTTTTGGGCTTGCTCAAGCGACGGCTATTGCATATCATGGTGTCGGAAGTGTGACATGGGAACGTGGCGGGATAGCCGGACGCGACTACCGCCAGGCAGGCCGCGGCGAAAACCACACCGAGGTTTACGGCAGTTCCGTGACGTGTAGAACCGAGACCCGCGCGTGTGAACAGACCGCAGCAGTGGAGGTGACAGGCATGAGAAGTCGTGGTTTTACGTTGATCGAATTGCTGGTGGTCATCGCGATCATCGGCATGCTCCTGGCGGTGCTTATCCCCGCGTTGCAGATCGCCAAGGAGCAGGCGACCGGGGCCGTCTGCCTGGCGAATCTGAGTGGGTTGACAAAAGCCCACAACATATACCAGTCGGAAAACGACGCGTGGCTCGTGATGGCCGGCTGCTTTCCGATCGGCGACGATGATCTGGTGTGGGGCCGGTATCGTTGGGTCAAACCGCCGCAGGACGAGCATGGCAACTTCACGCTCCACAACAGCACGGTTGAGGAGAAGAAGAACGGCATCATGAAAGGGGCGTTGTATCCTTATACCGAGAACGTGAAACTGTATCATTGCCCCGGCGACAAGCGATACGTCAAGGACTTGGTATACGGAGGGGGTGCAAAGGGTGCCTATCGAAGCTATTCGATGCCCGATGGGGCGCACGGTGTGCCCCGTGGACAAAACGGTGCCGGTTGGACAAACGGCAGACGGACGCTGACGGGAGCGCCGGGAGGCAATGTGACGGTCACCATGCTATACAAGTACAACGAGGTGGTGACGCCCAGCTCCAAATACATGTATGTCGAGGAGGCGTACACGCATGCCCCCGGCGTTGACAGCCGGCTGTATCCGCCCGACCGCGGTTACAATGCAGACCTGTGGAGTTTCTGGGATAGCAACACGTGGACAGCATGGTGGGATCCGCTGGCGTATTTCCACAATGATCGCAGCACGCTGGGCTACCTCGACGGGCACGCGGAGAAGTGGACGTGGCGCGACCCACGAACGATCCGTTTCGCAAAGAACCGCGAATCGGAACCCCGCAACCAGCCGGGCAATCCAGATCAGGAAATGATGTCCTTCAACTACCCATGCCGACGGTAGCCGCTGGTGGCTCGCGGTAACGTGTCGGATGCGGGCGCATGTCCAATGGAGGGGGTGTCAGAGCCGATTACCTGACTTCGTGGCTTCCGGGCGAGGTTGTGTACCGTCGGAGGCGATGGAGCGGCTGTTTTTTCTTGGCCGGTGGAGACAGGGTTTGCCAAAAAAATGCAAAAAGCGGCCCGATGTGCGCGTCCAGACATCGAAAATGATCATCCCGGCCGACGAAAATTATTATCGGACGAATTGTCTTAGAATGCGCTTGCAGGGGCTTGACCAGCGGCTATTATGGTTCAAGACAGCGCAAGGGCTGTGCCGATAAAGGCGGCTGTATGTGGAGGAGATCGCCCCGGCGCGACTCCGAGGTGTATCGGGCGTGGCCCCGGGTCGAGGATCGCGGATGAAAGGATTCGGCTGGAACAAGGGGCCTTGGCGGAGGCTCGGAGCCCGGTTCAAGGGCAGAGGAGCGGCTCGTCCCTGGCAACGAACGAACGCCGGTGCTGGGCGCGTCACGAAGGGGTCGGGTCTGCCGTCGTCGCCTCTATCGCGGGGGACACCGCCGAACCGGCGCCGTGTGGGGGCGATTCGAATTGAGTCTGTGGGCGGAGGTGCCCGGCCGGAGGCCGGGGCGACTTCTGAGCCTTACGAAAACCACGATGCGGTCAATGTTATGGATAGTGAGGTGACGAACATGGAGACAGGTAGCGTGAGCAAGGTGCAGACAACGGGACGGGGACGGTACTCGAACACGGCGACGGCAACCCCGGTCCGTACCGAGGGTGCGGGCGCCGGCGACAAGACCGCTCCGGTGGCTCGGCGCGCCGGTCGCGATCTCCAAAGCGGCCTGGAGTTGTTGGACCTGGATTTTCTGCTGGGCGTCGTCGAGAACGTCGACGCGAACAACGAGCAGGATATCGTGATGCGCAAGCTCAGCTTCAATGAGCTGGTCCGCACGAACCGCATTCACGAGATCGACAGCAA